>JADGAO010000051.1 GCA_015231995.1 Nitrospinota bacterium
TCCACTGGGGCCTTCATCCCGAAAAGTCCGCCAGGCCGATAATAGAGCGCGCGCAAAAAAGGGCGGGCAGATTTTACGAACGTGTCTTCAACGATGGCAGGGCCTACTGGAGCCTTGTCCCGTTCATCATTGGGATACTGATTCTCCCCATCTCGGCCGGGTACCTTGTGTTAGGCCGGTTCTTTCTGGCGAAACTTTTTTTCGCGTCGTACAAATGCGACGGATGCGCCGTTTGCGCCAATAACTGCCCCTTCTCCGCCATCAAGATGCGGGGCGGAAAAAACCCGCGCCCCTACTGGACGTTCGATTGCGAAAGTTGCATGAGGTGCATGGCCTTCTGCCCCAAACGGTGCGTGGAAGCGGGGCAATCTTTCGCAGTCATGCTGTTTTACCTGACCACTGTTCCCGTGTGGGCTTACCTGCTGGACGCAGTGGTCGCCCGATACGCCTGGTTTGAGCCGTCGGCGAACATGTGGACGGCGGCGCTTATCTACATCGTTTATTCCATCGCCGCTACGTTCGTAAGCTATGCGATCCTGGATGTGATAGTGCGCGTCCCGTTGATAAACCGGCTTTTTACATACACCACGCTGACTTATGTTTACAGACGGTATCACGAACCTTCGACGAAACTCCGTGAGCTGTCGGCGCGCAGGAAAGAGTAGGGGCGCACCTGTGTGTGCGCCATACATGGCGGAGGGCAGACACGCAGGTCTGCCCCTACAAAATCCACCCGAAATAGTTCAACAACCACCCCGCCAACTTCAGCGTCAACGGACGCGCCTCCGCT
This sequence comes from Nitrospinota bacterium, assembly GCA_015231995.1. Classification (GTDB taxonomy): domain Bacteria; phylum Nitrospinota_A; class UBA7883; order UBA7883; family JACRLM01; genus JADGAO01. The sequence goes on from JADGAO010000051.1 coordinate 791, forward strand.
TCTTCCAGCGTTATTTCGCGCGATTGGGCGAAATAGCCTGCGAACACATCCTCCGCCTCTTTTACAAGAGTTCCCCCACGCGCCACAAGGTTTATCTCCAGGTTCCAGTAAAGGCTCATCGAGTCCAGGTTGGCCGTCCCCACCGTGACCCAGTCGCCGTCAATCATCGCCATTTTGGAGTGAAGCATTGATGGCTCGAACCTGTAAACCTTCACTCCGTGCCTGATAAGCCTCGTTAGCGCCGACCACCCGGCGGCGTCCACCAGAGCCACGTCGGAGACGTCCGGGACAACCACGCGCACATCCACCCCTTTCCTGACAGCGTGGATGAGAGCTTTCATAAGCCTCCTGCGCGGGATGAAATACGCTTGAGCTATCCAGACTCTCTGCCGCGACTTTTTAATGGCCGAAAGGTAGAGCCGTTTTATCGGGTAGTTTTCAAAAGTCGGCCTTCCGTCCCACACCTGAATAGGGTTTCCGAGGCGCTCTTTGCGCGGCATGGTTTTTTTTATCCACGCGTATTTTTTACCGCTCCATGTCCTGTCGAACGACTCGCAAAGCTCATGCGCCGGCCAGCTTTCACCGCTGACCATAACGTCAGCCCAGTCGTAGAACCGTTCGCCGATGTTCATCCCCCCAAGGTAATACTTATGGGAGTCTATTACGAAAACCTTCCTGTGATTGCGCCGGAAAAGCCGCCGCACCGAGAACGGGCCGGGAACCCTCGAAGGATTGACCGGGTTGTACTCCATCACGTTGACCCCCTCCCCTTGCATCTCATCGAAATAGAGGGAGGATACGTTCATGCACCCGACAGAATCGTAAATGAGATCAACCCTGATCCCGCGTTTGGCGAGGCCTGTAAGTATGTTTTTAAACTCGTCGGCCAGCGGGCCTTCCTCGATGAGGTATACCTGGGAGCGCACGGACTGGCGCGCTGAACGCAGGCTGGAAAAAAGCGATTCGTAAAAGACGGCGGCGGACCGGATCAGGGTGATCGGTCCGCCGTCCATCCCCTGCGTCAAGCTTTCGGGCCGGCCGCTTTTATCTCGGCGGAGGCCTGCGACTCGTATTTCTTGAAGTTGGCGGCGAACAGCCCGGCCAGGTGTTTGGCCGCCGCGTCGTAAGCCGACTTGTCCTTCCATGTGTTGCGCGGGACAAGAACTTCATCGGGGACTCCAGGCACGGACTTGGGGATTTTCACGCCGAACACTGGATCGGCCACGAACTCGACCTTGTCTAGTTTCCCCTCCAGCGCGGCATGGAGCATTGCGCGGGTGTGTTGTATCTTCATTCTCGTTCCGACGCCATACGCTCCGCCGGTCCAGCCCGTGTTCACCAGCCAGCACCGCACGTTCCCCTGGGCGATTTTCTTGCCGAGCAGGTCTGCGTACACCGTCGGATGCAGGGCCAGGAACGGCGCGCCGAAACAGGTGGAGAATGTCGCCTTAGGCTCCGTCACGCCGCGCTCCGTCCCGGCCACTTTGGCCGTATAGCCGGAGATGAAATGGTACATCGCCTGCGCGTGCGTAAGCTGGGATATCGGCGGCAGGACTCCGAATGCGTCCGCCGTGAGCATGAATATGTTCTTCGGATGCCCTCCACGCCCGGACAGCTCGGCGTTTGGCACATGCACCTCCGTTATCGGGTAGGCCGCCCGCGTGTTCTCCGTCAAGGAGCCGTCGTTTAGGTCAACCCGACGCGACCCCGACTCCATCGCCACGTTTTCGAGTATCGTCCCGAACCGCTCCGTGTTCTCGTATATCTGCGGCTCGGCCTCTTTGGATAGCTTGATCACCTTGGCGTAACATCCGCCCTCGAAGTTGAACACGCCGTCATCGCTCCAGCCGTGCTCGTCGTCGCCGATGAGCTTGCGGTCCGGGTCGGCGGAAAGCGTGGTCTTGCCCGTGCCGGACAACCCGAAGAATATCGCCACGTCCCCTCCGCCCCCTATGTTGGCCGAGCAGTGCATGGAAAGCGCCGCCTGCCGGGGCATCAGGTAGTTGCAGACGGTGAAGATGGATTTTTTTATTTCGCCAGCGTAGCTTGTGCCGCCGATGATTATCAGCCGCTTGCCGAAATGCACGATGACGAACGCCTCCGACTTCGTCCCGTCCACGCTCGGATCGGCGGTGAAGCGGGGGGCGTTTATCACCGTAAACTCCGGCTTGTGGCCGTCAAGCTCGGCGTCGTCCGAAATGCGTATGAACATGTCGCGGGCGAACATGGAGTGCCATGCGTCCTCCGTCAACACACGAAGCGGTATCCTGTATTTCGGATCCGCCCCGGCGTAACAGTCCTGCACGAACATGTCCCGCCCCTGCCAATACGCGGTCAGGCGCAGGTACAGGCTGTTGAACTTGGCCTCGTCTATCGGCTGGTTCACCTCGCCCCACCAGATGTCTTTTTCGCTTGACGCCTCTTTGACCACGAACTTGTCGTTGGGCGACCTGCCGGTGTACTGACCCGTGCGAACCACGAACGGCCCGCGGTGGGATATGTTCCCCTCCCTTCTGCGGACAGCCTCCTCGTACAGGGCCGGGGTGGTGAGGTTCCTGAAAACCTGGTTCATATTACGGAAACCAAGGGCCGCAAGCTCTTTCATCAGCGCTGGAGTAGCATTCATGATTGTATCCCCTCCTCTCTTTGCAAATTCTGAGTTGTACGCCTTATCGTCTTTTTCAAGCGCCGTCTGCGCTATGTAAAAAAACGAAACAGATATTCACCACTGCCAAAATAATATCACAGCCAGGATTCCCGGTGAACAGCCTAAACCCGGATTCCGAAGTTGAAAGCCCTTTGACTCCTGGTTTTTTTTGTTTTCCGTCGAGATTCTTCACTACGCGTTCGCTCCGTTCAGAATGACAAGCAACTAGTTGTCATTCTGAGCAACGCGAAGAATCTCTCCTCAACTTCGGAATCCGGGATTAGAGCAATTCCCCGACGAGAAACCCGATGAAAAGCGAAAAATGAATGAACCCCTGAAGCTCGTTGGACCTGCCGTCTTTGGAGCTTTCCATGCCGACGAGAATGGTGATCATCAACAGGCCGGCCCGCCAACCGTCCAGCTCCATGAATATTTCGCGGTGGGTGGCCAGCCCAACGATCAGAACTACGGGCACGGTCAGGGCGATGGTAGAAAGGACGGAGCCGAGAATGATGTTCAGAGAGCGCTGGAAATCATTTTGCAGTCCGGCTTTAATCGCGGTCAACCCTTCCGGCGAAACGATGACTGCGGCTATGAGTATCGGGGCTATCTGGCCTGGCAGTTTGAGCGCGTCAATGGAGTTGTCCACGACTTCGGAAAAATATTCGGCCAACAGCGATATTCCCGCGATTGTAAACAGAAGGAACATGGCGTGATACAGCGCCCCGCGCCCGCCGCCCTCATGCTCCTCTTTCGCCTCAACCCTCCCGTAAACGAAGAAATCCGAATGATTTTTGGTCTGCATTCTCAGGAAAATCGCGTATAGCATAAGGCAAAACAGGATCGAGAAAACCTGGTAGATCGTGTTCCTGTCCGCCGCGACTTCGTTTGGCAGTATCATCCCTATGCCGACGAGGGCGGTTATCATCGAAAAAAACGAGCTGGCGCTCTTGAGGTTGAACGCCTGCTCGCCGAACTTCAGGCCGCCCAATAGCATGGACAGCCCCAGAAGGCCATTGATGAGGATCATGATCGTGCAGTAGATCGTATCGCGCCCCAGGCCGGGATCGGGGTCGCCATGAAACATCATCGTGGCCACCATGATAACCTCGACGCTTATCGCCGTAAGCGTGAGCAATAATGTGCCGAATGGCTCCCCGAGCATGGATGAAAGGCGTTCGGCGTGCCGCACGACCCCTGTGGCGGAGTAAATAATCGCCGCGAAAATTACGGCGGACATGACGATGGTGAATGCGTTGGGTTCCGGGAACCTGACGGAGGGACTCCATTTGAGGATAATGGAGGCTATCAGCGTTACGCCCAGGGTGACGAGCTCTTTTTCAGCCTTGATAAAACCAGTCATGATATCCGTTTATATACCGCCCCTGTCTGTGGCCCGAATCTTCATCCGGTGATTCAATTATCCATTGCGGTGACGCATGGATGCTTTATAACGCTATCTCCCAGCTCGCCCCGGACTCGATTTGCGCGTATTTGGATATGGATCCATCCAGCCGCATTTTAAAATGCCGGAGCCGGGCGCGTCAGATGCCGGGCTTCTTGTTCCATCCCGCCTGGTCAATCAGGTATTCGTATCCTTCTGCGGCTATGGAGACCTCTCCGACAAATGGAAAATTGAGGGTGATGACGACAAATATCACCAGGCTGACCACTATTGACAGCAAGCCGGTGATCACAATCTGTCCCTTGAGGTTTTCATTGCCGAAAAGGGCCGTGAATCCGATTGTGACCAACGCGCCAAGGATCATGGCGGTCCAGATCACCCCCGGCAAGTCGTCGCGCGCGATTATCAGGCGCTTTTCGCGCTCCCGTCCGAGGGAATTAATGTCCGCCAATATTTCATGAAATAGCGCGTCTTCCTGCATGGTTTTAGGCGAAATAGCCTTGATGTCTTTCCAGAGCTTGAGGAACTTTTTTTCGGTCTCGGCGCTGGCCACATGCTCCGATTCCCATTTCATGTTGCGCATCGCCGGATATTCCAGTTCCAGCACGGCTTTGGAAAAGGCCGCCAATGACGCAAGAGGCTGTTTGATCAGTTCTTGATCGGGATAATTTAACAGGTCTCGGTAAAGAGAGTAAGCCTGCGTGGCTTCGCTTCTGGCGATGGAGTTGGCGTCGTTGAATTGCTCCCAGATAACTATAACGACGAACGCGAGCATGACTCCATAGATAACTCCCACGGTGGCAAAGACAAAACCCGCGATATCGTTATGCTGTTTCAAGATGGTGTGGTGGACGAACTGGCGCACCAGCATCACAACGCCAACGCCGAACCCCACGAAAAAAAGCATCACCAGCATAAGGCACAACCATTGGGGAATCATCACCAGCCAGACGGAAAAAGACATTCGCTCGCCTTTCAAAAGCGTTTGAAAAAAACGCAAGGCGGAGCTTGTCAGGCCCCGCCTTGCGCCGGTTTGTCACTCCAAAGAAACGCTGTCGGACAACTCGTCGGCCTCGATCATGGCGCGTATGACGGGATTGGCTCCCTTTATGATCACATCCTCGCTCAAATCGAGCTTCTGGATCGCGAACATTATGGCGCGCACGGCGGAAGACGCCATGCTGTCGAGCTTGCTTATATCCATGACGACGCTGTTCACCGAAGCGGACACCGCCTTGTCAAGCTCCGCGCGGAAGAAGGGCAAGGCCCTGCTGTCCAAATCGCCGGTCAGGGCGAGTTTGGCCGCATCTTTCTTGATATCCAGGGTCACGGTGAAATGCTCCACCCCCTCCGTCGGCGTGATGCGCACGCGTATCTTCGGACGGTCAACGGACGCCGGGATTTTCACGGTCAGCCCCTTGGCGTCGAAATCGCTGTAAGGCTCGCCATCAATTGTAACCGACTCTATCTGTATGCTCCCGTCCGGAAGAAGGTCGGGCGCCACGCGCAGGATGTTGTCTTTGAACCCGCCCTGCATAGGCTTGAAATAAAGGTCGAGCGGCTGTTTGGTTATCAGCAGGTTGGTGTAGACGGCGGCCAGATAGCACAACTCGAACGAGTGGTAGCCGCTCATCGAATGGCTTCCCTTGTTGCGCTCTGTCCCGAGCACGTATGGAATGCCGCTGGCAAGCACGTTGAAGTAAACCCCGCCGGAGTCGTGGTCGAGGAAGAACGCGTTGTAGAACGCGGATGATTCGCGCGCCAGCCGCAGATGTTCCGGGGTCTTCAGCGATCCGGCCAGTATCAGGTAAGCCAATATTCCCTGCTCCTGTTGCCACCACGCCTTGCGGTCGTGGAAAGCGAAACGGTGCATAGTCTGCCCCCCCGCCAACGTGCGGTCCACGACGTCGTACCAGCCGCCGCGTTGCTGGTCGCCGCCGTGTTTGGGCATTAGTTCTCCGATCTTTTTCGCCAGCTCGACGTATTTCTCGTTTTTGCTGAGGTTTACCATCCGCATGAGGTTCCAGGCTATTTTCAGGTTATGCCCCACCACTGCGCGATTCTGTTGCCACCCCCATTGGCGGTCGGGGCTCCATTCGCTGTGGAACTTTTCCTGCACGAAAGCGGAATTGTCGTAATCCGGGAAACGCTCGGCTATCGTGTCGCCGGTGTCTATGAGCATGTCGGCGTGGCGCTTCTCTCCAGTGGCAAGGTACAGGTTTATCAGATATGCGGGAGCGTGATCCCCGACGGAGTTCCAGTTTTTACGCCCGCGGTTGCGCCCAAGCGACTCGCTGGTGCCGCTGAACGTGACCGGATCGATGTGCGACCAGTAGCCGCCATGCTCATGGTCGCGATAAAAGCGGTCGAAGAGGTTGAGGGTAAGGTCTATGTCGTTGCGTATTTTCGGGTCGCCGGTGATACGGTAGGTCTGCGTGGGGCCTGCAAGCGCGTAAATCTGCTCATAGGCCGGAAGCGCGTCGTAATCGTCGCCGAATGCGGAGGCGAACAGTTGCCGCTCGCGCACGGTCTTGGCCTGGTTCCTGCGCATACCGGGTATTTCGGCCATGTTGGAGCCGAGCACTTTGCGCCCGCCCTTGTCGCTGAGGTCAATGGCGTGGTACCAGTAACAGATATTCTCCGTCGTATCCACGGCGCGGAAATGCTCCCGCAGGTAGGTTGTTCCCTTCTCGGCCACTTCCAGATAACGCTCATCCCCCGTCAACAGATAGGCGGAGGCGAAACCGTACACCAGCCGGGATATGGTGTCGGTCTCCTGCCGGGAGCTTGCGGTCTTGTGCCCGTACAGGTCTAGCGTGGTGGTGTACTTGGTGAAGTCTATGTCGCCGTCCGGGAACTGCGCCTGAATATAGAAATTGCCCAGTTGCTGAATCTGGCGCACCCACCAGCTCTGTTGCTCGAATATATAATCGCCTTCCCCACGTCCCACAAACAGAAGATGCTCCGCCTCAAATGGGGCCCCCTCCTCTGGATAGAACACCCCGTAGGCGAACAGGTACCTGCCGGGCTGTAGCATGTCGCGCATCTGCCCGGTGCAGTCTATGTACGATTCGCCAAGGTTGCGGACCAGTTCGGCGTAGGTCGTGGGAGCCAACGTCACCTTAAACTCGTTTCCGCCGGAAGTCCTGATCCCGAAAATGTTTTTTTCAAAATCGTACCCGGTGACGTAACCGGAAATGGTATCGGAAAATGAAAATCCCATTCCTGCCATCGCTTTCTCCTTCATAGTTATTTTCCAGACACGAGAATGACTACGCTTCGGTCGTTAACAATATAATTGGAGCCGCTGACCGGAGCCGCGAAGTCGCTGTCCATCGCGTCCTGCGGGGATGGTAGCGACGTGTCCGCGAAACGGAACCACTTGTGGCCCTTTATCGGCGGTATCTCGAAACTTATCGGCTCCCAGTGCATGTTCATCATCACATGTATGTCGGACTCAGCCCCGGCTCCCGCAAGAGTGAAAGACAGAGTCCTCCCGTTGGGGTCGCTCCATCCGGGACTGTAAAGCGCGGGGCCGTGCCACTCCACGTCTTTAAGGCCGCGTTCGTTCATCGCTCCCGTGAAAAAACGCGCCCTGTGAAGGGTCGGATGCCGCCGCCGGAACCGGATAAGGCGCGAGAAAAAGCGGTACACGCCTTTATTCTTCTCGACATCGCCCCAGTTCATCCACGCCACAGGGTTGTCCTGGCAATATGCGTTGTTGTTGCCCCCCTGGGTGCGGCGCACCTCGTCGCCCATCGTTATCATGGGCACACCCTGCGAAACGAACAGGATCGCCGCGAAGTTTTTCACCTGGCGGTCGCGTAGCGATTCTATGCCCGGGTTGTCGGTAGGCCCTTCCACTCCGCAATTCCAGCTAAGGTTTTCGTTGATGCCGTCGTTGTTGCCTTCCCCGTTGGCCCAGTTGTGTTTCTCGTTGTACGAGACAAGGTCGTTGAGTGTGAACCCGTCGTGGCAACAGACGAAGTTAATGCTGTTGACAGGCAGGTGCCCGCGTGACTGATAAAGATCGGAACTACCGGCGATGCGCTCGGCAACATCGCCAAGGATTCCAGGATCGCCCTTGACGAAACGGCGTATTGTGTCGCGGTACTTGCCGTTCCATTCGGCCCACCGGTAGCCCGGAAAATAGCCGATCTGATACAGCCCGGCGGCGTCCCAAGCCTCGGCGATAACGTTGGCGTCCATCAAGGTCTCTGAAAGCTCGATGTTCCAGATCACTGGAGGATACTCCATCGGAGAGCCGTTCTGATCGCGGGTCAAAACGGAGCCTTCGTCGAACCGGAAACCGTCCACATGCATCTCGCGCACCCAGTACTCCAGGCACTCAACTATCATCTTATCCACTATCGGGTGATTGCAGTTGATCGTGTTGCCGCAACCCGAATAGTCCATGTAATACTTCTTGTCGCCGTTGACTAGATAGTAATAGATGCTGTTGTCGAGTCCCTTGAAGTTGATTGTCGGCCCCTGATGGTTCCCCTCGTTGGAATGGTTGAACACCACGTCAAGAATCACTTCTATCCCATCCTTGTGCAGGGCCTTTACCATGTCGCGGAACTCTATAAGTTGCGACCCTTCCTCTGGGGATACGCAATAATCGGCCTCAGGGGCGAAAAAACTGAGGGTTGAGTAACCCCAGTAGTTGGTGAGAACCTTGCCGTCATGGACGCGAAGCGTCTCCGTTTCGTCGAACTCGAAAACCGGAAGCAGTTCCACGGCCGTTACGCCAAGCTCCTTGAGATATGGTATTTTTTCGATTATCCCCTTGAACGTGCCGGGGTTTTTCACCCCGGACGACGGGTCCTTTGTGAACCCCGCGACGTGCATCTCGTATATAACCGATTCGCTCATCGGGCGGCGAGGCGGCTTGTCGCCTTCCCAGTCGTAGCCCCGGTGGTCAATGACAGTGCTCCGCATCGAGGTCTCCAGGTTGTCCGCCTCGTCGCAGGCCCTGACCCGGTCCCAAAGATTGTTGGTGTTCCCCTTGGCGTAGGGGTCTATCAGTATCTTTTTTGGATTGAACCGGTGGCCGTTATGCGGCTCCCACGGCCCGAACACCCGGTATCCGTAATGCATCCCCGGTTTCAAGCCCTTCACGAAGACGTGCCAGAAATGGAAGGTCTTGTTGACCGCCGGATCGAACCCGATTATCTGAACCGGCTCGGGATCGTCGTGCTCGTCGAACAGCAACAGTTGCACACCGGTCGCGTTCTGGGAAAATATGGCGAAGTTGGTCCCTTCGTCGCTCACCGTCGCGCCGAGCGGATGCGCCCTGCCCGCGTCGGTTTTGTAAATCGTCTCAGCCATGCGTCGTCTCCCTATATCTTGGTTCTCACGCTACTGCGAGAGTCTCGATTATCTTCCGCGCAAAAAGATGGCAATGCCCGCCGCTACGCCCCGTTATCAGGTCGCCGTCCACCACCACGTCCTCGTTGACGTACTTCAGGCCGTAGTTCTTCGCGTCGCTGACAAGGTTGTTGTGGACAACCACTCTTCTGCCGCGAATGACGTCTATTACCGGCGACATCAGCCACATCCCGTGGCAGATGATCCCCTTTACGATCTTCTTCTCCGCGAAAGCGCGTTTCATGAACTCGGCGGCGGGCGGGATTTTCGTCACGTCCTCGGTGTAGCGGAGCCTGTCGGACACCATCCCCGACGGGACGATGATCGCGTCATAGCTTCTCAGCTCCGCGTCGCTCATGTTCTCGAAACTCTCGTTACACTCCATCGGGACTTTGTATTCGTGCCCGGTGAACGTGATCCTCGGCTGTCCCCACAGGCGCGTAAGAAAATGAAGTTCCGCGCCCTCTTCCGGGAAGCGAAGCTTGTAGTACATGATCTCGTTTTCGTAGAAGTCGCTCTCGAAAAGCACTCCTATCTTTTTGCCTTTGATGCTCATGCCTGCCGCTCCGTTTTATCGTTCACCCTACGGGCGTACGATCTGTTTTATGGCCCCCGTCACTCCGCCAAGCAGATAAAGGACGTCTATGCCGATGATGATCTGCTGAAAACCCTGTTTGATCCTCTCGTTGGCCTGCTCCGGCGCCACGGTGATGATGCCGCAGGGGACCTTGGCCTTCTTGCTGGCCGCCAGAACTTTCTGGATCGCCGCCTCCACGTCTGGATGGCTTGTCTGGCCCAGCAAACCCATGCTACCGGAGAGGTCGAGCGCTCCGACCATGACCGAGTCCACGCCTTTGACGGCGAGTATCTGGTCTATGTTTTTCACCGCCGTGACATGCTCGATCATCAGCGTGGTCATCACCTCGTCGTTGGCGGTTTTCATGTACTCTTCCATGTGAAGCCCGTAACACTGCGCCCGCGACAGGCCCGCGCCCCGTTCCCCCACCGGAGGATATTTCATTGCCCGCACGGCGGCCTCGGCCTCCTCTGCGCTGTTTACAAGCGGGATGATGATACCGTCCGGGCCGTTGTCCAGCGCGCGTTTGATCATCGTCTTGTCGTTCCACGGCACGCGCACCACCGCGCTTATATCGGCGCCGTTGGTGGCCTGTAGCATCGCCAAAGCGGAGCCGTCGCTCATCGCGGAATGCTCCATCTCGAACCAGAGCCAGTCCAGCCCCACATGGGATAGCAACTCCGCAACCACCGTATTGCTCATGGTGATCGTCGCGCCGATGCAGACCTTGCCAGCCGCCAAATCCCTCTTAAGCTTGTTTGGAGCCCTTACTCCTCTTGCGTTCATCGCGATCCTCCATAAATACGGTTATCATTCTTCGCGGGCGGAATGCGCATCGCCCATAAAAGCAACCCTGGCAAACGCGCCGGATATCGCCTATCCCTTGCCGTCCAGGGCCGCCAGCAGTCGCCGCCTCACCTCCGGGTCTTTCGCCCGTTCCGCGATGTTGCGCTGAGTGACTCCGCTGTAGTCCTCCATGTCGCTCCGCCCGCCATGGGACACAAAAAATCGAATCTGGTTCAGATAACCCTCCAATTGCTCCGGCGCCGCCATGCTCGCCCGCAACACGGTGTCGTGCATCGCCGTAAGCGCGTTCACCAGAGGGACTTCGTTGATGGCGTCGACCATACGCTGTGGGGGCATGTGTTCCGCGCACATCTTCAATATCTCAAGATGGTTGAAAACCGCGGCCCGGATGATGGTCTGCACCGCCATTGGGTGGTTTTCTAGCAAGGCCGGGTCCGCCCCTCTCTCCAGCAGGTATTTGGCGAGATGGTTCCGCAGGCTGGCTACGTTGGGATTCGGGGGGAATCCGTTGTTTCCCGTCACCACCACGATGAGAGCCGGTTGACCAAGCGGCCCGCCAAGCCGGTTCACGTCGGCTCCTTCTTTTTCCACGACCGAGCGCACTGCGTCGAGCGTGGACTGGACCGCCGATGGGTCGCCAGGCGCGCTCTTTATCCCGGACTCTATTGTCCGCACGAGCCTGTCGGCCAACTCCTGTTCTTTGGCCTGGCCGGGCGGTATCACCGGAGCGATTCTCTTAAGATAACTCTGGTAGTACGCGGCTTTGGCCTCGGCGGGAACATCGTACGGGCGCAGGATATCCATCATCGCGTTGTTCTGGAACTGCCTTGCCAAATCCATCGCGCCAAGTCCACGGGCCGTGGTTATGGCGAAATTCTGCGGTTTGCCGACAAGGAATTTGGCCAGGTTAAGATGCCCGTAGAAGGCCGCCTGCAGAAGAATGTTATGGCCGTTTACGTCCCAGACCGCGTTGATATGTTCGGGCTTTTTATCGAGCAGAAGGCGCGACGTCTCCACATCGCCAGAATGTCCGGCGAAATGAACCGCAAGCCCGCCGCTTCGTTTGTGCGGGATGGAGCTGTCGGCGCCTCTCTTCAATAACAGGTCAACCGCGCCGGAATGGCCGCGCACCGACGCGGATAAAAGCGGCGTCCAGCCTGAGGAATCGTATTCGTTGGGATTAGAGCCGCCGTCGAGCCATGCGGCCAGTTTGGCGACATCTCCAGAACGCGCCGCCGCGACGCCATCGTCAATGGCGGTCATCAACACACTCTTGGATGACGCAGAAGCTTGATCGCTCATTCCCACCTCCGTTGTTTCCGGCGCAAGGCCTCTGTTTACATTACCAGCCGTATCGGCGCAGTCCCTTGTCCAGGACTGCTATCAACTTCTCCCCAAATTCGAACGAACATTGATTGGATCGCGCGGTGATAAACGGATAATCAACGATAACCGACGTTTTTTTGCCGAAGTTGCCGTGATACTTCCCGTCCGGGCCGACAGCGTCGCGCAAAATGTATTCGAGGGAATACGGCGGCGGCCCCATGTTGAAATCAACTCCCAGAAATCCCGTGCCGTCTTTGTAATCGTACTCGATGCAGTGCCCGGTGACGTGTTTGCCGCGCAGGATGCAGGCGCGGTCTTCCAACTCTCGCGCGAAAGCCAGGCACGCCACGCCGTAACATATGGCCCCGATGGGTTTTCCCGCGGTATGAAAGGCCAGGATGAGGTCGTGAACGCGCTGGTTGTTCACCATGTCAACGATAGGCCCGCTCCCGCCGATCAACACGATGGCCGAATATTCTGCGGCGAGCTTGCCGGCTATCGCTTTGCGCTCCTCGTAATAAGACTCGATGGCGCGCAGGAAATCGCACGAGCTGTGGTAGGGCCGCAATGGAGTCATCTGCGCAATGTTAAGCGGGTTGTTCAGGCGGCTCGACCCGTCGAGTTCTTTTACTTTTACGGCAGTGCCGGGCGATGTGACGCGAAAATCGAGAGGCGGATCGAGAAAATCGGGGTTCACGCTTGGCGGTATCGGGCGGGGGCGTTTACCGGTCGGCGTGGCGAATACGCTTTCATATCCAGCGGCGTCGAGGGCCGACAGGGGGCCTATCAGCTCTTCTCCCCAGTAGCCGTATTCGGAAACTATTACCAGCGCTTTCTTAGCCATTCGCCAATTTCCCTCAGCTTTACGCGCACAACAACGGGAAAGAGAAAGCCTCGTCAGGGACTTTAATTCAAACCACCACCACTGTCTGCAACTGTTCTAAACCATCCGCAAATTCAATGCAAGCTATTTCAGGTAAAAAAGTTTGAACCAGAATTTATTCGCGTTGTGGCGAGGGGCTTGGCTGGCTATAGGAAAGGCAATTTGCGAAAGCGATGGACAATACGAAGCTACCCATGCGCAAAAGGGATAAAAGGCTTGAATACTTGACGGATTACGCTGTAATACTCACTCCCCCACGACCTTCACGTTAGAGGCGGCTGGCGCGCCCACCCTTCCCTTGCGTTTTATGTAACCGGCCACGATGTCGTAAACGGGTTTCGTGTCAGGCCTCACGTTCTCCCCGGCGCGGTACATGTTGCCGCCCCAGGCGGATATCTTGTACTTCCTGTTCAGGTCGAGCGGTTTGCCGTTGACCTTGATGTTGTGCAACCTGTCGAACGCGGCCCCGTTGACGTGGCAGTCGTACGTCACGCCAAGCAGACGGCTCATGTCCCCGCCCTGCTGAAAAAACGGGTCGGGATTGAACACGTTGTCGCAAACGTCCTCCAGAATCAGCTTCAACTGCTCGCCCTTCATGTCGAACGTGTAAACGTTCGGATATGTCACCGCCGTCACGTTGAACACGTCGTTCACCGTTATCGGCGCCCCGGCGGGAACCGTCGCGCCCCAGCGATATGCCGGAGAGAAGACTATCTCCGAATCGTACGAGTCCTTGACGGCTTCCATGATCACATGGTCGAACGTGCCGTAAAACGTGTCGCGGCGGTAAAGCGTTACATCGGCCACGCCGAGTTTTTCATCGAGCTTCGCGTTGTACGGCGCGTATTCTTTGTCTATCAAAGCCTGCATCTGCGGGTCGGCGGAAATGGCCGACGAAAGCACGGGGATGAGCTTGTACCTGTATTTTACGACCTTGCCGCCGCGCACGTCCGCGTCTATGCGGCCCAGGAATTTGCCGTGCGTGCCGGCCTGGACGACAACAGTGTTGTTGACGACAATCGGCTCGAAAATGGCCTCATGCGTGTGGGCGGAGACAAGGAAATCTATCCCGTTCACCTTCGAGGCAAGTTTCTTGTCCACCTCCAGCCCGTTGTGGGAGAGGAGAACCACGACGTCCGCTTTTTTGCCGTCGCGTATCTCGTTTATATGGCCTTGCATACGCTCCGGCTGTATGCCGAATGTCAGCCCCGCCGACATATCCGCCGGATGCGCTATCGGCACGTATGGGAAGCTCTGCCCGATGACTGCGACCCTCACCCCGCCACGGTCATAAATTTTATACGAGGGGTAAACGGCTTCGCCCCAGTCCGCGTCCCGGATGTTCTGGGCCAGGAAGTCGCCCTTGAACTCCTTGACGCGCTGATCCACGATTTCGCGCCCGTAGGTGAACTCCCAGTGCGGGGTCATCGCGTCCACGCCGAGCAGGTTCTGCGCCTCCACAAGGGCTTTTCCCTGCGTCCACAATGCGACAGCCGTCCCCTGCCACGTGTCGCCGCCATCGAGCATGAGAACCCGGTCTCCACGGTCTTTGCGTGTGTTTTTGACGAGCGTCGAGATGTGGGCGAATCCGCCCATTTTGCCGTATTTGCGCGACAACTCGTCGAACCCGGCGCTGGAGCCGAAATAGGCCTCCACCCCGCCGGGGCGAACTCCGTAGAACTTGAGAAAATCCTCGCCCGCAAGATGGCCGGGGGTTTTATTCATCGTTTTCGACGAGACATTCACCGAAGGCTCGCGGTAGTAATGAGGTTTTAAATGAGCGTGAGGGTCGGTGATAAAAAGAAGAGTAAGGTTGCCGAGCGGATCGAACTCCAGAAATTTCTCCGGCGAAACGGACGCCAGAGCCTCGAACGGGTCCGCCGCCGAGGCCAGCCCCGCCGCCGCCGCCAGATGAAGAAAATCCCTGCGCGTCAAGGAGGACATGTTCACAACCTCCGTAATTGGATTACCCGGTCATTTCCTCCCCCTTAACGAGGGGGAGTCAGCGATTAACTCCTCACCCTCTCCCCGCCAACTTTGCGGGGAGAGGATGGCGCGAAGCGCCAGGT
>JADGAO010000052.1 GCA_015231995.1 Nitrospinota bacterium
GTGCCCTGCTCCACATGCCAGTTAACGAGGCTTACGAGAGCATCTTCGTCTATCTTGCCATTCAGGAACGGGGTGACCACAGCCACCCATGAGCCGCTGAACATAAAGGTCTCCGGTTAATCAGTCAATCGGGGGAATTATATCAGGTTTGGCGGAGGGTTATCAGGGGCGAAGTTTCGCGCTTTTTTAAGAAGGCTTGCTCAAAAACTGGTCTGCTAATTCGATGAATTTCTCTGCGTGTGATATCTGACTTTCGGATTCCTCGCACGGAACAGACGCTACTGTTCCGTAATCACCTGCATGGCGGATTTCCATGCCATGGATCAAATAAGTGTGGAATTCTTGTGGAACAAGGCCTGTTTTAATAAAGTGCTTTCCAAAAGCGGAATGAACGCCAGCATGTTTTGAGAATGCCATGCCTTTGCCAAGCAGAAAGGCTTCCGCCACATAAAACATTGCGTAATAAGCCCTAGAAGCGGCGAAATCGTAAAACCCATCATTAGCCAGCATCTTCGCCGCTTTCAGGCTTTCTTTCGCTTTTTCCAGCAGATCGCTCTGGTCTTTTGTCACACGAAGACAGCCTCTCGCCTGACATTCAGCAAAAGTGGGCTCCCCTTTGTTTCAAATTCATTTTCGGATACAAAAACGCAGGAGACCGTTTCATCGTATTCAAGCGATATCTTCGCCACTACGCCAATCGTTCTTGCGATTTCCTCGCAGGGGGAAACCTCGCCTTTCAGCACGACGAGCACGTCTATGTCGGAACCAGCCTCCGCATCCCCCCTGGCCTGCGAGCCGAATAAGGCTAGCCGCGCAAACCGCTCACCGTAGAGGCTTTGGAGGCCGCTCTTTATTTCCTGCAAGATGCGTTGGGTCATGGTGTGGCTATGGTTATCATACGTTGAAATTTTGATATGCGTCCCTCATCAGTTCGCTTATGGTGATTCTGTTTTTCTCTATATTCTCCCTAGTCAGTCGTATACGCAGTCTGCCAAACCTCTTATCATATGGAATGACTTCTATTCCCGCTTCTTCTAGCTTTTCACGAGTTACGTCAGAGTCTTTCAATTTAAAGCGCATGTCCATATAACTTCTTCTGGGACGGAACTCTACAAAATTGTTTGGCTGGCCATCTTTGCTAAGACCAATATAAACTTTGTTATATTTAAGTTCGAAACCTGAAACAAATTCGCCAATAATACTAAAACACTTATCAACCAACTGAAGCATCTCTTTTGAACTTTTGTTCTCCCAATAAGCCCTATCTGTGAGAACCGCCTGATCTATTTCATCTTCATCAACCAACCCACGCGCCATTTCGTCCAGAACCGTTGTGAAAATAAGTGAAACCTGATCATCAAATTTCAGGAGGCTCATCTTAATTGCTATCAGGGGGATGGAACCGTTAAAAAGGCTGATTACATTAAGAAAGCGGCTGGTTATGTCTTCCGCGACAATTACAGCGCAATGGTCGTATTGTGGATAGCGTTTTCGCTCGATATCCCAATACTCGATGGTACGAATAATATGGCTTTCATCTGTCTCGCCAAGCTGTATTTCCACCTCGTAACGCCGCAGTGTCTCATCGTCCACTAATAGTAGGTCCAAGCGTCCGCCTTTGGGTTGTGTGCGCTCTCTGTCCCGTAGCGAAAGGTCACCCAATCCTAATATGGCAGGATTTTCCGCAATACGATCCTGAACCCATTTCTCATTTAGCTCTGGATGATTCTTGATCCAAATAGTTTCATGAGTTACATACTTCATGTGCGTAAAGCTCCTTTATTCAGCTGGTTTATTTGCCACCACTTCTCCCGAAATATCCTCCCAGACTTCAATCTCTCCCAAGTCGCAACTTTTTGTTTTCCCGATGTCTCCGCCATAGCGTCAAACACTTAACGCGCATCTCAGGCCGCCTCTATCATCAATCCCTCGCGGCGCGCAAATTCCACGATGGCTCTTGCGTCATCCTCGGCCCATTGCAACTTTCCGCAGGGTATCGGCTCTATCCTGTTGTCGCTTTTGGCTACTGCGATCCACAACCTGTCCACATCATCTCTGCCATAGGCCTCGTCAAAGCGTGGCGACACGACAAGCAAGTCAATGTCGCTCCATTTATCCGCTTCGCCTCGCGCGAACGACCCGAACAGCACCCCAAAGCTGACATCTAGCCCCTCGGCCTTCAGCAGGGCGAGATATTTTTTAACGCTCTCTATAACGCTTGTGTCAACCATTGTAAAATCTCTTCGGCGCCTTCAATGTACATGGCGGCTTGTTTTTTGGATGGAACAGGCAACTCGGTCTCAGGATATCGGCCTTCCAGATTGAAACTGTTAATGATGGCCAGGGCGGATGTTTGCTGGCTGGATAATTCCAGCTTCGCAAGTTCCGCGAGTTTTAACAGATTATGCGTCCGTGGGGACAAGTCCCCGATTTTCTTGCAAACATGAGCTTTAAGGATTTTTTCCAGAGCAAGATGGGCGAAAAAAAGACCGTGACGAATCCTTCCATTATCGACAAGCTCGTTGGCGACCAGCCAATCCTCATATGAGCCGTCTTTCCAGTAGGCTATTTGCTTGTTGATATCAATCATCCGCTTTTACGAGATTCCTTAAGCATTCATTATACCGTTAAACACCCCCGTCGCCGGGCCGGTCATATAGACGTGGTCATTTTATTTAGCGTCCCGCCTGACCGCCTCTGTGTTCTCTTCATCCATAAAGCGCAACGCCGCGTTCTGCCACTTCCCTTGCCAGAGTGTTCGCCACATGGCGATATTTTTCCATCTCATCAGGCGTTATCACAAAAACGTCCATGGAAAAATCCCTGTCGAGAAACAGCCTGTTTATTTGGCGGCGGATATCTTTCTTCGTCTTCGGCCCGGAATAGACCACAGCCAGGTCCACGTCGCTCTCCGGCCCGGCCTCGCCGCGCGCGCGGGAGCCGAAAAGGATCACCTTGTCGGGGTGTATCTCCTCCACGATCTTCTTTGCGATGCGTTCGGCCAGTTCGTCCATGCCTCTCCCCGGCTTGTCAGATTTCCATTATACCGCTAAACACCTCCGTCGCCGGGCCGGTCATATAGACGTGGTTGTCTTTGCCCCATTCTATCTTCAACGTCCCGCCGGGCAAATCAACGCTCACCTTGCGCCCCGTCTTCCCGTTCAACGCGCTGGCCACGGCCACGGCGCACGCGCCTGTCCCGCACGCAAGCGTCGCGCCGGAGCCGCGTTCCCATACGCGCACTTTCACCCGCCCTTTGTTCACAACCTCCACGAACTCCACGTTCGTCCGTTTCGGGAAATCGGGGTTATGCTCCAACGGGCGGCCTTCTTCTTCCAGCTTCACGCTGTCCAGCGAATCGGTGAATATCACGCAATGGGGGTTGCCCATGGAGACGGCGGTTATGCGGTAGCTCCTGCCGTCCATCTCGATAGGTTTGTCCACCACACGTCCCTCGAAACGGGTCGGTATCAGCGGCGCGTCCAGCACAGGTTCGCCCATATCCACGCAGACCAGCTTGTCGCTGACCATCCGTGGGCGGATGATCCCCGCCAGCGTCTCCACTGTTATCTCTTTTTTCTTTCTTATCTTCGGGTCTTTGCGATCCCACAGATACTTGGCGAAACAGCGTATGCCGTTGCCGCACATCTCCGCAGTGCTTCCGTCGGCGTTGAGGATCACCATCTGGTAATCCGCCTTTTTCGACGGGGCGATGACGATTAGCTGGTCGCAACCTATCCCGAACCTGCGGTCGCAGATAAGTTTCGCCTTCTTCTTAAGATTGGGAACCGGCTTCTTGCGGGCGTCGATCATCACAAAATCGTTGCCCAGCCCGTGCATCTTCGTGAAATTTATTTTCGCCATACGCCTCTCCTTAATCCAGATAGTCGGGGACATGTTCCCCGCGTATCAGGTCGTCAATGCTCTCGCGGTCCCGGATGACGTCGAACCGCGAACCGTTGACGAGAACCTCCGCCACGCGCCTGCGCGAGTTGTAGTTGGACGACATGGAGAACCCGTAAGCCCCCGCGCTCATCACCGCCATCATGTCGCCCTGGCGTAGCAACGGAAGCACGCGGTCTTTTGCGAGAAAATCCCCCGACTCGCAAATCGGCCCCACCACGTCGGCGGAGACTTTCTTGCGTTCGTTGGCCTCTGCGGAGAGCGGAAGTATCCCGTGGAAACTCCCGTACAGGCTGGGGCGGGCGAGGTCGTTCATCCCCGCGTCCACGACGAAAAAGTTTTTACCCTCGTTGACCTTGGTGTACAAAACGCGCGTGACCAAAGCCCCGGCGTTGCCCACCAGCACCCGGCCCGGTTCGAAAATTATCTTGCAACCGGTCTCTTTGAGCATGGGGGCGATCTTCTCGGCAAGCTCCCTCGGATGAGGCGGAGCCTCGTCCTTGTATGTGATGCCAAGCCCTCCGCCGATGTCCACATGGCGGATGTCTATCCCCTCGTCCTTAAGCTGTCGCACCAGGGCAAGCGTCCTGTCGAGCGCGTCCGCAAACGGCGTGATCTGCGTTATCTGCGAGCCGATGTGTTTATGGATGCCGGTTATCTCGATATTGGCCAATCCCTTGGCCTGACGGTATTCCTCCATCGCGGCGGCCCAGCTTATGCCGAACTTGTTCTGCTTCAACCCTGTGGAGATGTACGGATGCGTTTTGGGATCCACGTCCGGGTTTATCCGCAAAGCCACACGCGCCTTCACGCCAAGCTCCGCCGCGACGGCGTCTATGGTCAAAAGCTCCTGCGTGGATTCCACGTTGAACATAAGCACACCGGCCTTGAGGGCCTGCCGTATCTCGTCGCGGGTCTTGCCGACCCCTGCGTAAACGATTTTTTCCGGCGGAATCCCCGCAATGAGCGCACGGTGAAGCTCCCCGCCGGAGACGATGTCCGCCCCGCCGCCAAGCTTTCCGAACAGGCGGAGTATTGCGATGTTGGAGTTGGCCTTGACCGCGAAACAGATAAGATGCGGCACGCTTTCGAACGCCTTGTCGAACACTTCGAAATGATGTTTGAGCGTGGCGTGGCTATAGCAGTAGAACGGGGTTCCCACTTTCTCGGCTATGCGGGAGAGAGGGATGTCTTCGCAGTGGTACTCGCCGTTTTTGTAGTCGAAATGATGCATGAATTCACCGTGAAAAATCAGTATTGAAAGTGTATTTACAGGCCTAAATGATGATGGATGGAGGGTTTATTGTCAACAGAGGGCGCGACACGCCGCGCCGCGCCTACAACTGGTATGGGCGACGTGATAATATGCAATGTGGGCAATGCAAATTATGAATGGAGATAGTATGTTGACCCTGCGATTGGATAAGGAACTGGAGGGGCGTCTCGACAACCTTTCCAAAAAAAAACAAGCGTTCAAAAAACCATTACGCCAAGGAAGCTATCCGGTTATATCTCGAGGAGCGCGATGACTATGAAATCGGCCTGAGCAGGCTTCAAGATCATGCGGACAATACAATATCCTCCAAAGAGATGAAAAAACGTCTTGGCCTATAAGGTTGAGTAAAAGGAATCTGTCGCGAAGGATTTAAAAGGGATAGACCGATCACGCAAAGTCGAGATATTAAAGTCTATAGATAGCGATTTGGCGACGGCCCCGAGGAAAAAAAGATGTGTACCGATAGTCAGGGAGCGTAGTTGACCATAAACACGCGCTCCACTGCCCGGTAGCGGATGATTGCGATTTGTAAACTCATTCTTGCTCCGTGGGGCGCTTTCTTCTCCGCCCTCAGTCTACCCCAAACCACAAAAACGCGGTATAATTCAAAAATTATGTTAACGTTATTTCGCCGAAAGGCTTCGTGTTTCGCCATCGCCGTGTCGTTGTCGGCTCTATCCGCGTGCGGCTCTGCGCCTGCCCCTGCGGAGGGTGTAAACACAAAAACGGATACGCCTGCGCCCGAAAACCGCCTGACTGAGAAATCATCAAAACAAACGCAAGCCAGCGATCTGACCATACAAATCTGCGGGGCGGCGCAAGGGATGTTCGGCCCGATGATGGACGAAATAGCCGACAGGTTCAACCAGGCCGCTTCGGTTGCAAGGCAGAACGGGTTCGACTTCGATTACGCCGGGCATCCAGACGCGCCCGGCGGCGTCTCCATACAGTCCTGCGCGGATGGGCGAATCGCCGCAAGCGCTTCAACGTCGCAAGTGCGAATAAGCGACGGGCTTCTTTTATTGCTGGCGGGGTCTGCGGAAGTCCGGATTGCGACGGGCGGCTCCGGGGATGAATTCAACGCAAAGCTCGACGCCCTCATAAAAACGATACTGGAAGGCTCCCACGACCGCTCCGACCCGGAGTTGTCCGGCGACGCCATGTATCTTGCGTCGTCTGCTGTGGCGTTTGTCGTGTATCACGAACTGGGCCATACGCAAATGGCCAGGCTTACGGCGGAGGCGGGCGATCAGACATCCGTCGAAATGAAGGCGGACATCTTCGCCGTTCACGCCATGAAAGAAACAGGATACGACATGAGCGGGGTTGACCTGGTGTTCGACGCCTTACAGAGGGCCGTCCCGTCCGGCTCCATGAATCATCCTTCCACTACGGAGCGCGCAGAAATTGCGCTGAGGGCTGGCAGGGGCGAAACCCTCGACGGCTTCATGGAGTAGATTTCCCACACCGAAAGCGGTTTTATCATTTACGCTTTCCTCTTGCGTTTTCCCTGTTTTCCCGGCCAGTGAAACCGCCGGAAAATTGACGCGGCATCATGTTTGCAGCACCATATTATCAGCGGACTGGGCTGTCGGTATTTTGGCGCAGTTGCGTTTTGGAGAAACTGGAGGCTTTGCGATGAGAAGGTTTTCGCGTGTTGACGCCTTACTACCGTTCACGGCGAGGCTTGCCACGGATGTGCCTGAGGACGAGATGTTGTCCCGGCCTCTTAATAACACGATGGCGCCGTATTTCCCGGAGCCTCCCGCTTTGGATAACGAGCCGCTGGAGGCGTGGCTGTCCATACTCAACTCGAAGCTGGACACTATAATGAGAATATTAACCCTTAAGGACGCGGGGTTTTTATCGCTTCCCATAGGGCACGTCACGATAAGCGGTAGCGGCCTTTCTTACAACTCCCCGGAGCGTCGCAACCCCGGCGACATCGTAGAGATGAAACTGCTAATGCCCAGCGTCTCCGGCCACGCCATTTTGATATACGGCAGAGTCACAGGGGCAGAGGAGAAAGAGACGGGTTTCCGCGTAGCCACCGAATTTGTGGCGATGGACGAGAACCTCCGAGACCAGATAATAGATTTCGTGTTCAGGCGCGAGCGGGAGATACTCCGCGAAAAGCGCGGAGAGGGGTTTTAAGAAGCCATGCTTGCGGTAATGGGCGCGGTTATAGTGTTGGTCGGCGTCATCGGCGGCTATCTGCTGGAGCACGGCAACCTTCACATGCTCTGGCAACCGGCCGAGCTTGTCATAATCGGCGGCGCGGCGTTTGGGGCGTTTCTCATCGGATACCCACCCAAGCTTATCAAGGCCGTTGTGGAGATAATCACCCGGATATTGACGAACAAGAGCACTTATAAAAAAGATGAGTATATGGACGTCATGAGGCTTCTCAGCGACATATTCTCCAAAATCAGGAAAGACGGCCTTATATCCATCGAGTCCGACGTGGACGCCCCGGAGAAAAGCAAGATATTCACGAAATACCCCTCGTTCCTGGGGCGGCATCATGCGGTGACGTTTGTCACGGATACGCTACGCACCGTGATGACCACCACCATCGAGCCGCACGAGCTTGAGGCCCTGCTCGAAACGGAGCTGGACGCTCATCACGATGCGGCGATGCTTCCCTCTAAAAGCGTTAACACCGTTGCGGACTCCCTGCCGGGCCTTGGAATCGTGGCGGCGGTGCTGGGCGTGGTGCTTACGATGTCGAAGATGGGCGAACCGCCGGAGGTGTTGGGGCACAGCATTGGCGCGGCGCTGGTTGGCACGTTCCTGGGGGTGCTTTTGTGTTACGGGTTCGTCGGGCCTCTTTCGCGCAACATGGAGCAGGTGGCGGGGGCGGACGCCGAGTACCTGACAGTTTTGAAAGTCGCCCTGATGGCGTTTATCCGTGGGGCGCCTCCGCAGATTTCGGTGGAGTTCGGCCGGAGGGTTATTCCATCGGAGGTGCGTCCTACGTTCCTGGAAGTGGAAAGCGCCCTGAAAGCGAAAAAGTAAGATGGCTGGAAATCCAGACAAGGGCGACAAGCCCAAGATAATAATAATAAGGAAAAAGAAACGAGGGCATCACGACGCGCACGGAGGAAGCTGGAAAGTGGCTTACGCCGACTTCGTGACCGCGATGATGGCCCTTTTCCTGCTCCTCTGGCTCCTCTCGATGGTGTCCGAAGATAAAAAGGTGGTGCTTGCGGATTTCTTCAAGCATTACTCCGTGTTCGAAAGCGGCCAGTCGTTCATGCCGGGATCGAAGCACGCAATGAAAGAAACCGGGCTGGAGTTCGGCACGTCCAAAAACATCCGCGTGAAGGGGATGCAACAGGTTCCCACCGAGTTGTTGAAAGAAAATATAGAAAGCGACTTGAAAGGGAAACTCGACGATATAAAAGACCAGGTTTTGATGGAAGTCACTGATGAGGGACTGAAGATACAGATTGTTGATAACGCAGGAAGGCCGATTTTCAACCTGGGGTCGGACAAGCCCACAGACCGGGCGAAGGAAATATTGAAAATAGTCTCCGCGCATATCAAGGATTTGCCCAACCCGATAGTCGTCGAGGGACACACCGACAGCGCGATGTTCCGCACCGGCGAAATAACCAACTGGGAGCTATCCACCGGCAGAGCCTCCTCCTCCCGCAGGGAACTGGAGGCAAACGGGCTTGCTCCCGGCAGATTCGATAAAATCGTAGGCTACGCCGACAAACAGTTGCTTGTGAAGGACGATGCTTTCGACCCGCGCAACCGGAGGATAAGCCTGCTGATCAAATCCCTCCCGCCGGAAAAAGCGAAGAAAGCGGAGTTGCCATCCTTGCCCATGGCAGTAACAGGAGCCGGCAAAACCCAGCCACCCGCCACGCCGCAGGAGACGAAAAAAGAAGAGCCGGCCCTGCCGATAGACAGGAGCAAGATTATCGGGGATTTGGGAATGCCTACTAAAAAGCCGGACTTTTTGAGAGAGTGACTGCGAGGCTCCGAAATTAACGCTAGACGGGGTGTTCTTGTACATTGCAGGACGAAGCGAAGGCGCCATTCATTTCCCTCCCCTTACCAAAGGGAGGTGGCGCGTAATCGCGTCGGAGGGGTTTAATTAAACCCCCTCGCAACTGCGTTGCGGTCCACCGGGGCGCCCCCACAGCGGATCGTCTATCGAAACCGATGATTTTATTTTCCAGTCTCAACGATTGAACACAAAATCCAATTTCAACTTCGGAATCCGGGTTAAAGACGTATTCCGAAGTTGAGGAGAGATTCTTCGCTATCGCTCAGAATGACAACTGCTTGCTTGTCATTCTGAACCCTTCGAAAGACTCAGGGTAAACTCCGCGTAGCGAAGTGAAGAATCTCAATGAAAAACAAAGCAATCAGGAGCCAAAGCGTTTTCAACTTCGGAATCCGGGTTAAAGACGGGCGCGTCGCGACGCGCCCCTACACGGATGGAGGTGAAGACGCCTCGGACAGCGTGGAAACAATCAGACGATAAACCGCTTCACCCGCGGAGTGAAATCCTCCATGGAAAGAGGTTTGTTCACGAAAT
The DNA here is from genome assembly GCA_015231995.1 of Nitrospinota bacterium. Lineage (GTDB taxonomy): Bacteria > Nitrospinota_A > UBA7883 > UBA7883 > JACRLM01 > JADGAO01. The sequence continues at coordinate 9,735 of JADGAO010000052.1, forward strand.
CGTTTGCGCCCATCCTGAACGCCGTGTCGCGAAGCTCGATGCTCTTGTCAGTCGTGAGGATTATAAAGGGCGTCAACATAGTCTCCCTGTTTTTTCTGACACGTTCAAGCAGAGCCATCCCATTCATGTTGGGCATATGGATATCGGAGAGTATCAAGTGGGGAATTTCTTTTTCGATGGCCCTGAGGGCCTCCTCCCCATCGCCGCTTTCTATGGCCTGGGCTCCCATGTTTTCCACAAGTTTGGTCAGTATTTTGCGGAACAGCGGCTCATCGTCCACTATTAACACCCGTGGCTTGAGGGATGGAAGCGAAAGCGTCAACACACTGCCTTTCCCTTTTTCCGATGAGACGGCGATGGAGCCTTTGTGCGCAGTCATTATGTCCATGCAATACTTCAATCCCCATCCCGTGCCGATTTCCCCGCTGGTTCCCGGCCTGCTATCCCTTGTCCCTTCGTCGAAAAGGCGGGCGGCGACGTCCCTATCCATGCCGATACCCACATCCTTGACGCAGATGGATGTGGACGTGTCGTCAATCGCGCTGGTCAGGGTGACGATCCCGCCCTTTGTGGAAAACTTTATGGCGTTAGAGATTATCTGCTTCAACGCTTCGGCGAAAAGGGAGAGGTCGGCGTAAATCCTTGTGCCGGTATTGATCTCGTTGACCAGCAGGACCCCTTTTTCGCCGGCCCATCTGCTCATGCCGTCAATGGCCATCTTGGAAAGCCGGTAGGCGTCCAGGAACATGGGATTGGGCTTGATCTGGCCTGTCCTTAGCCTGGTTATGTTCAGTATTTCCTCGATGACCTGGGCCATCTGGCCGCCGCTGGCCACGGCCCTGCCAAGTATCTCCTTGCGTCTATCTGGCGGCAGGTTTTCCCATTCCGAATCCAGTATCATCAGGAGCCCGGTCACCGCCGCAAGCGGAGATTTCAGATCGTTGACTACCAGGGAGACGAACCTGTCCTGGAGCGCGGCGTATTCCTCGGCTTTTTCTTTGGCGACGCGCAGTTCCTCTTCCCTTGTGGCCAGTTCCCGGGCAAGCTGGAGTGTTTTTTCTTCGACGAGCCATTGGCGGCGCACACGCAGGATGATATCGGGAAGCTTCTTGAGGTAGTCGAGCCTCGGATCTTTTATGACGTAATCCTTGGCCCCCTGCTTTATGGCGCTTGCGGCAAGCGTCTCGTCGCCATGGCCGGTGACCATGATCACAGGCGGCGACGAACTCATGGCGGTTATCTTCTCCAGTAGCTCCTGCCCGGTCATCCCCGGAAGCTGATAGTCGAGAAGAACGACGCCTGCCCCGCCTTCGGCGATGCGGGCCAGGGCGGCGTCGGCGTCGTAAACCTGCTCCACGGAAAAACCGTAGTCCTCCAGCGTTTTGGCTTGCAGGAGGGATATTGCGGGTTCGTCCTCGACTATGAGGACATGGATATCCCGCTGGCTGGCGGAGCTATCGTCCATCAATCAGCGTCATGCGGTATTTCCGCAGTGAGTACCCAGAACATCTTGAGGTCGTGCAGTTTTTTTGCGAAATCGGCGAAATCCAGGGGTTTTGTCACATAAGCGTTGGCGCCATATTCATAACCTTTGGCGATTTCCTCGTCGCGGGAGGACGTTGTGAGCATGATCACGGGAATCCGCTTCATCTTGGGATCGGACTTGAGCCTCTCGAGCACGCCAAACCCGTCCACCCTGGGCATCTTTATGTCCAGTATTACGATGTCGGGCATGGGATATTTTTTCCGGTCGGCGTACTCCCCCACGCCGTAAATATAGTCGAGAGCCTCCTGTCCGTCTTCGACCTCGTTTATATCGTTGGTGACGCCGTGGTTTTCGAGGTTTTTGCGGATGAGCAACCTGTGCGACGGGTCGTCCTCCACCAACAGCATCCTGACGGCTTTTTCTGTCATCCTTTTTCTCCTTCCGGAATTTTGGGAAGCGTAAAGTGAAACGCCGCGCCTTTGCCCGGTTCCGACTCCACTCGAATCGCCCCGCCCATATTCTCCAATATCTTCCTCACAAAGGCCAGCCCCATGCCGGTGCCCTCCACATTCCTTCCATGCAGTCGGGTGAACAGGGTGAATATTTTTACATGGTATTTCGGGTCTATCCCCGCGCCGTTGTCGCGCACGAAATATTCCCACCATCCTTCCTGTCCGCACCGCCAACCGATCTCCACCACAGGCTCGGCGACGTTTTGGGGCATGAACTTGACGGCGTTGCCCGCAAGGTTGGACAACACCTGATAAATCCGCCTTCTGTTGGCGAAAACCGGCGGCATGTCCGCCTGCGCGATAAAGGTAAAACCGCGCCCCTTTGAAAAAGCCTCCGCCTCGGCCAAAGCCTTTTTGGCCATTTCGTTCATATCCACGACATCGGGATTGACGTCCATCCTGCCGACCCGCGATATCTCCAGAAGGTCGTCAAGCAGGTCAGACATCGTGGCGGAAGCGTCGAAAATGTATTTGAAATAGGACTGGGAGTCTTTCGACAGGTTTTCTCCCAAATCCTTCTCCAGCAGTTTGGCCATCCCCTGTATGGTTATCATAGGCACTTTAAGGTCGTGGGAGACGGAATAAATGAACGATTCCATTTCCTTATTGGCCTTCTCCATCTCGTCGGCGCGCTTCTTTAACGCGGCCTCTTTGTCCTCAAGCGATGATCGCATCCTGTTGAACACGCCGGTGAGCATGCCTATCTCGTCATCGCTCGTAACCGGCATGTCGGCGGTCGCCCGGCCCGCCGCCATATCCTCCGCCGCGCCGGATAAAGCCGCGACCGGCTGTGTGATTCTAGCCGCGTGGCGCCTGGACATCACCGTAGCCAGCGCGATCATGACTACGATCATGGCGGAAATGAGCGCCGTTACGAACCTGCTCAGGGACGCGGCGGATTTGGCCTCTTTTTCCATCTCCGCAGAATATTTCACGGACAACAGCTGGAGGGCTTGCGTGACGCGCTTTGTCAGGGGAATCACTTCCTGGCTCATCGTCCAGCGAGCGATGTTCCAGTTTTCCGCCTTGCGTTCCGACAACGCTCTCATTATTAAATGATCGTAGGCTGGAAACTCAGCTTTTATCAATTCAAGCGTTTCGGAAAACTCGCTACCTCCCCCTTTGGAGACGATGGACGACATTGCGGCGCGCGCATTAGACAGGCCTACCAGCACGTCGCGCTCGGTCCATTCCTCTGCGGAGTCCACGAAATCGTGCATTCCGAAAAAACTCACCTGTATATCCGATTTAAGGGCGGCGAGAGCCACCGCGCGCCCATCGGAAGCGTTCCGCCCTCTTCCCAAATCGGCCAGCGCGTAGTCAATGGCGGAAATCATATTGCCATACAGCGGCTGTATCTCCTGCTCCAGCGTCATGTGGGCGGGAACGTTGCCTTCGGAAGCTACGGCGTCCTCCACCCACCATTGGGCGACCTCAAGCTCCTTTAAGATGGCGACCAATTCGAGCATTTTGGAGCGGTCGCCATCACCCGCCAGAACGATAAGCTCGGAAATGGACGGCCATATCTCCTCGCCCCACGCTTTGCGCCTGTTGGCCTTGAAGATTTCATCGTTTAAAGAAACCCTCAACCACGCCATTGACCTATGCACCCCGCTCATAGCCATCGCCGCCGTAACGGCCTTGGGCGACGAGTCGGTAACGAGATGAAGAACCGCTCCAGTCAGGGCTCTGGTGGCGAAAAACGTTATCAGCAGGGCCAGCAAACCGAGGCTGGCTACGCTAAGGTGGGAGACAAGCAGTTTTCCCTGCAGAGTGTTCGGCCTAAAAAGGTTGCCGATGAACGGTTTCACTCCACCACCGGAACCAGATCGATTCACCGGTTGAACTCCCCCTCCAGCCATCGCGGGCTTTTTGAAGCCTTCTGCAGAAGGTCGGACAGTTGCGCCTCCAATATCCCTGTGCGCTGGTAAACGTGCGACGGGAATTTCCTCCCAGGATCAATTGCCTGTCGCACAGGTTTTGCCTGTTTCTGCAACGAGTGAAGATATGAAAGCTCCGAGATTACCATTGCCGCGATGCTTTGCGTATCGGAGGGGACTATGTTTTCCCTCTCCACGGCGCTTATATCCAGCTTCATAACCTTGACGCCGGATTTTGAGGCTATCTGCTCTATAAGGCTCTGGCATCTGCTAAGGCGAATAAACGTGTCGCCGGGAATCTTGCCGCGCTCAAACGGCGGAAGGGAAGGGATTACGCTATGCGGGTCTGGAAACGCCCCCAGTAAAGACGAGGCATAGCTTACAGCCGTTGTCACCCTCTGGAACGAAAGGACAGGAGCCACGGGAGTCCGAAGGCACTGGTGGGCGATCCTGTCGGCCATGATAAGAGTCATGAAAACATCATCGCCAGTCACAGAGCCTGCGTCTGAAGCTTTTGCGGATTCGCTGATCCCAAGGGCTTTTTTCGTTTCGATTACCCGCTCATGGGCAAGTTGCAGGATTCTGAGGGTGTCGGCGTTTGAAATATTCGCCGCAGTGTGGGCCGGAATGTCTTGAGCCATGTGGCGCGTGAACTCGAACGCAAGAAGGTTTGTTTTTTCGTAAAGAAGTTTCGCCTGATGAAACGATTCCCAAGGCGACACGCCTTTGACCTTGATAGGTATTGGCGACGTCCTTGGTATCCCCATCTCGATTCGAATAAGCTCGATGTCGCCTAACACGCTCTGGGCAAGCGAATAAACCTCGCCGGACTCCACATCGGCCGCCTCTGACGAAGCCGGGGAGCAAAGGATTGCAAGCGACAGGACGCAAAAAGCCATTCCTGTCCATTTAGCTACATTGAATCGGAGAAATGGGATTGAGCGGCTCATTCGGTAATTGCCCCAAGGATGAGTTTTCATTATAGCGCATCGGGCATTGTAGGGGCGAACCTGCGTGTTCGCCCACATGAGAAAGGGCAGACACACAGGTCTGCCCCCTACATCAGCGTTTTCCCATAGAATTGGGGATCACGCCATTGCGATATCGCCCATGCGCCGGATTTTGCCACGACGATGGCTGATGAGTTCTTCCGAGGACATTTCCCCCAATTCGGCCAGATGACGGCGCAAAACCCTTCGAAGGATGTGCGCGGCCCTCTCTGGCGCCCGATGCGCCCCGCCTAACGGCTCCTTGATTATCTCGTCTATCACGTTCAACCGGATCAAATCCTGCGCCGTAAGTTGTAGAGCTGTCGCCGCTTCCTCGACCTTGTCGCAACTGTTCCACAATATAGCCGCGCATCCCTCCGGGCTTATCACCGAGTAAATGGAATGTTCCAACATCAGAACCCTGTTGCCGACCCCAAGCGCCAAAGCCCCGCCGGAGCCTCCTTCGCCGATAACCACGCTCACTATCGGCGTCCCGATGGACGACATCTCCATCAGGTTGCGAGCTATGGCCTCCGACTGGCCGCGTTCCTCCGCGCCAACGCCCGGATATGCGCCCGGTGTGTCAAGCAGGGTCACCACAGGCAAGTGGAATTTCTCGGCCATTTTCATCAGCCGCAAAGCCTTCCGATACCCCTCTGGATGGGCCATGCCGAAGTTGCGGTATATTTTGTCTTTGGTTTGGCGGCCTTTTTGCGAGCCGATCAACATCACAGGTTTGCCGTCTATTTTGGCGAATCCGCCTACGATGGAATGGCAATCTCCAAAAGCCCGGTCGCCATGCAGTTCCACGAAGTCCGTGGTCATGAACTGGATATAATCGAGGGTGTACGGCCTGCTTGGATGACGCGCAAGCCTGGCCCTTTGCCAGCTGGTGAGCTTTTTGAAAACGTCATGCCGCAAGCGGTTGACCTTTTTGTGGAGTTTTTTTGTCTCGGAGGAAAAATCCACCCCCTCGCGGCGGGACTTTTCCCGTAGCTCTTCGATCTTCGTCTCTAGCTCCACAATAGACTCTTCGAAATCAAGACAAGTTACAGCCATTCCATCTCACTGAGCGAATTTAAGAGTTATTGAAGAAAACCACCTATAACTATGAATAATACCAGATTTTTTATCGTTTTTGGGTGAAAAACACGAAATCGCGCGAGGGCGCGAAGAGCTGGGCGTGTCGTTCTGAGTGTATTGTCATTATGAACGAAGTGAATGCGTAGAGTATGTCATTCTGAGGCGAAGCCGAAGAATCTATCAAA
>JADGAO010000053.1 GCA_015231995.1 Nitrospinota bacterium
AGTTGTCATTCTGAGCGATAGCGAAGAATCTCTCCTCAACTTCGGAATACGGGCTAATATTAGGGCGCTTTGATAAATAAAGACGGTGGGGAGAAGAACACCCCGCCAAGCGTCAAATTGTTCTTTAGATAGATTCTTCGGCTTCGCCTCAGAATGACAATCTCTGATGGATTCTTCGCGGAGTTTACCCTGAGTCCTTCGAAGGACTCAGAATGACAATATTGCGAAATCGCTGACTCGTGCAAATTTCTCGTATCGAATCCATTTGCCCTCCGGTGAATCTAACTTTAAGTCAAATAGTGAAGGCGTCCATCTAGAGGCGAGGCCTTCACTATTGTTTTGGCCGGCGGGTTAGACTTGGGCTTAAACCGCCGCTTCCAGGGTTATTACATATCGCGGCTCTTACAAACAGGGAGAGAGTTATGAGTGTCACTCCAGACAAAACGATAGATTGCAAGGGGCTTTCCTGCCCGGAACCGATTTTGAGAACCAAGATGAGCATAAACGAGCTTAAGTCCGGCCAGGTGCTGGAGGTTATAGCGACGGACCCCGGCTCTATCAACGACATGGCCGCATGGTCCAAACGCACGGGCAACCCCATACTGGAATCGAAACAGGATGGCGGGGTTTTTCATTTTCTTGTAAAAAAATCCTGAAACACCAATAAAGGGGAATTTCCAGATGGCCGACCAGAAACCCAAACGCATCGCCCTCATCGCCTCCAAAGGCTCGCTGGATATGGCGTACCCGCCGCTCATCCTCGCCACCACCGCCGTGGCGATGGATATGGAAGCGGGGATATTTTTCACCTTCTACGGCCTGGATATCGTAAACAAGAATAAATATAAAAACCTGCAGGTGGCCCCGCTGGCCAACCCCGCCGCGCCGATGCCGGTGCCGAATATCATCGGCGTTCTGCCGGGCATGACGATGATGGCCACAGCCATGATGAACAGCTGGATGAGCAAGGCCAATGTCGCCACAATCCCCACCCTGCTGGATAACTGCAAAAAGTTCGGCGTGCGGATGATCGCCTGCCAGATGACCATGGACGTGATGGGGGTCAAGAAAGAGGATTTACTGGACGGCGTTGAAGTCGGCGGCGCGGCGACGTTCCTCGATTTCGCCGTGGACGCGAACATATCGCTGTTTATCTGAGGGGTGGGTTGCGTTTCGACCGAAGCAACCGGATCAAAGTTGTCATCCTGAAGGAGCTTTGCGACTGAGGGATCAAAGTAGAATTGAATATTCTATATTTGATAGATTCTTCGGTCGCGAGAGCTCCCTCAGAATGACAACTTTTTTACTTACCCCCGTCCCATCGCCGGGTCTTCTATGCCCGCCTCCGCAAACCCTTTGGCGCGTAGTCTGCACGAATCGCACATCCCGCAGGCCACGCCGTCGGGCGAGGGGTCGTAACAGGATATCGTCAGCGCGAAATTCACGCCGAGCCTCATCCCCGTCTCCACTATCTCCCCTTTTGTCATGGCGATGAGCGGGGTGTGGATTTTCACCTTCGTTGCGCCTGTCACCGTGGATTTGAGGGCAAGGTTGGCCATACGCTCGAAAGACTCTATGTATTCCGGCCTGCAATCGGGATAGCCAGAGTAATCGAGCGCGTTGACGCCGATGAATATGTCGCCCGTTCCCAACGTTTCCGCATAACCTAACGCCAGCGAAAGGAAGATGGTGTTGCGGGCCGGGACGTATGTCACCGGCATTCCGGGCAAGACCGGGGTTCCCGGAGCGGATTTGGGAACCGGAACGCCGGAAGTGAGCGCGGAGCCTCCTATCGCCACAAGGTCAACCTTGACGACTTTGTGATCAACCGCGCCCAACGAATGGGAAACATCCTCCGCGTTTTTTAGTTCGACTCTGTGGCGTTGGCCGTAGTCGAAACTCAAGGTGTGGGTTTCAAACCCCAAATCGGCGGCGACGGCGAGGACAGTGGCGGAGTCCATCCCGCCGGAGACGAGAACTACGGCTTTTTTCAATCTTGTCCACTCTCAGTTTTTTAACGCTCGGCGTGGTGTTCTTCACCCCGCCGTCTTGCTTCTCAAAAAAACCTTTGCATAATCAAACGATTTCCATATTTTGTCATCCTGAGGGAGCTCTGGCGACCGAAGGATCAAATAAAAACAGATTCTTCGCTGGCGCTCAGAATGACAATATTGCAAAGTTGAACCTTTTTGACAGGCGGATATCCATGTAAGCCCGTATTCAGGGAAGAAGTATTTTCTTGTGCCGCGTGTCGTCCGCCTGCCGCGTGACGCGCAGGCCCATCTCTTCTATTACCCTGAATGTGTTCATGGGGAACACTTTGGTTTCGAACTTGCGCTCGTAGTTAAGAGCCTTCATCACGCCGAGCAGGGTGATAAGGTCGTCCTCCACGTCCACGTCGAGTATCTCCGGCAATAGCTTGAGCGGCATATTCCCTTTTTCGGCTATGCCCACGAGGTTTTCTATCTCCGACCCTTCGGTGAACACGTCTTTAAAATCCAGGCTCACGTCTCCGGGAAATCCGATAAGGTACACCCCCCCCTCGCTGGACGGCCCAAGGGTCATTCCGGAACGGGCGGTGATGAAATCGAACGCGGCGTCCATTATCTCCGGCTTTAATATCGGCGCGTCTGCCCCGATCATCGCCATCGCCTCCGCGCCAAACTTGGCCGCTGTCGCAAACGAGTTGGCGACACGTTCCGTGAATGTCTCCCCCTCCTGCGGCTGGAAAACGAACCGCCGCTCGTTCCGCCCGCCAAGGTTGAGACCGCGCATTATCGAACGCATCTTTTTCTCTTCCCCAGCAGGGGTGAAGTGGACGGCGATAGTCTCTGCGGAGGTCATGGCCGATACGGTCATCACGTCTTTAAGGAACGCTTCGTACAGGTCGCAGACCATCTGTTCGGTCAGCGGCGTTCCGGCGGTGAGCCTTGTTTTGACGAAGCCGGGCAAAGGAACTTTGGCGAAAATAATGAGAGTTTTCATTCAGGGATATTCGCTTTCAATAAAAAAGGCGGGCGACGGGATCAGGATTTACCGGCCATCGCCGCCACCATGGAAGGAACCGCGTTGAGCGCGTCTGTCAGTTTTTCCGGGTTTTTGCCGCCGGCCTGGGCGAAGTCCGGCCTGCCGCCGCCGCCGCCGCCGACCATTGCCGCTATCTCTTTCACAAGTTTCCCGGCGTGAACTTTTCCAAGCAGGTCGTTTGTGACGCCCACGGCGATCAGGGCGCGTTCGTCTTTTACCGTTCCGGCCACAACCACGCCCGACCCAAGCCGGTTCCTGGCGTTGTCCACGAAAGAGCGTAACGATTCCTCGTCGGCGTCGTCGAGTTTTTCGGCGATGACGCGAAGGCCGCCAGCGTCTTTGGTTTCGGATTCCGGGGCGCTTTTCCCGGAGAAGAGGCGGTCTTTAAGTTTCCTGTTTTCCTTCTCCAACTCGCGCATACGGTCCATGCTCTTGCGGGCTTTGTCGGCAAGGTCAACCGGGGCGGACTTTAGCGCCACGCCGATTTCTTCAAGCTCTTCGGCGAGCCTGCGCACGAACTCCCATGCGCCCCTGCCGGTGACGGCCTCCAGCCTGCGCGAACCTGCGGCTATGCCGCCTTCGGAGAGTATCTTGAAAAACCCGATGTCGCCGGTGGCTTCCACATGCGTTCCGCCGCAAAGCTCGCGCGAGAAATCGCCCATGCTCACCACTCGCACGTTTTCGGAGTATTTCTCCCCGAACAGCGCCATCGCGCCGGATTGGGTGGCCTCTTCCAGGTTTTTCACCTCGGTTTTGACCGTGAGGTTTTCCATTATCTTCTCGTTCACCACGCGCTCTATCCGGGTCAGTTCCTCCGGGCGGGGCGCGGTGAAATGGCTGTAGTCGAACCTGAGCCTCTCCGGGGTGACCATGGAACCAGCCTGCTTGACGTGCCCCCCCAGGGCCTGGCGCAGGGCGGTGTGCAGAAGGTGCGTGGCCGAATGGTTCCTTCGTATGTCGGCGCGCCGGATATCGTCTATCTTTGCGGTGACAGTGTCGCCGACGTGGACTGTGCCGGACTCCACCCTGCCCCTGTGTATCCAGTATGCGCCATCCACTGTGGAAACGTCCGTCACCTCCGCCCGGAACGAGCCGTGGTAGATGACCCCGATATCGCCGACCTGTCCGCCCGATTCCGCGTAAAACGGCGTGTTGGCGAGAACTATTTCGATCTCATCCCCGGTGGAAGCCGAGCTGACGGAAGTTTTGTTGGCGATAAGCGACGCCACCTTCGTCTTGACGATCTGGTTTTCGTATCCCATAAACACTGTCGGGGCGATTCCCGCCAAAAGGGATTTGTATTGGGAACGCGACGCGTCCGCGTCATGGCCGCCTTTCCACGAAGCCCGCGCCTTTTCCTTCTGGGTTTTCATGTACCCGTTGAACCCGTCCATGTCTATGGTAACGCCCGCGTCGCGCGTTATCTCCACGGCGAGATCCATCGGGAACCCGTATGTGTCGTACAACCGGAACGCTTCCGGCCCGGCTATCACGCCGCCGGTTTTGGCTTTGGCATTTTCTATCATTTCGGCGATGAGGTTCATGCCGTATTCCAGCGTGGCCGAGAAACTCTGCTCCTCGGCGAGAGTGACCTGCCTGATGACCCTGCTGTAGTTGGCAATCTCCGGGTACGCTTCCTTCATCACCTCGATAACCGTGTCCGTCAGCTTGTGCAGGAACGGTTCTTTGACCCCCAGCAGTCTTCCGTGCCTCAACGCCCGGCGCAATATCCTTCGCAGGACATAACCGCGCCCTTCGTTGGACGGGCTGATGTCGTCGGCGATGAGGAAGGTGACAGCCCGCGCATGATCGCCTATCACGCGGAAGGAAACGTCCGAAGCCGGATCGGACGGATATTTGATATCCGTGAGCCGTTCCATGTTGTGGATGATAGGAAGTATCAGGTCGGTGTCGAAATTGTTATCCTTCCCCTGGATGACGGAGACGAGCCGCTCCAGCCCCATGCCCGTGTCAATGCTCGGATTGGGAAGAGGCGTTAGTATGCCCTTCGAATCCCTGTTGTATTGCATGAAGACGAGATTCCACAACTCCAGAAACCTGTCGCATTCGCATTCTATGCCACAGTCCGGTTTGCCGCAGGAATGCTCCACCCCCCGGTCGTAATGTATCTCCGAACAGGGGCCGCACGGCCCGGTGTCGCCCATGGACCAGAAGTTGTCCTTCTCGCCGAGACGGTAAATGCGGTCACGCGGAACGCCGATCCGCTTCTCCCATATTTTGGCGGCCTCGTCGTCGTCCTTGTACACGGTAACATATAGCTTTGCGACCGGTATTTTTGCGTGATTGACGATGAAATCCCAGGCGTATTCGATGGCCTGTTCCTTGAAATAGTCGCCGAACGAAAAGTTGCCGAGCATCTCGAAAAACGTGTGATGCCGCGCCGTCCTGCCGACCGATTCGAGGTCGTTGTGTTTGCCGGAGACTCGAAGGCATTTCTGCGCCGAGACCGCGCGTTTGTACGAGCGTTTATCGTGTCCGAGAAACAGGTCCTTGAACTGCACCATTCCCGCGTTCGTGAAAAGAAGCGTCGGGTCGTTGGATGGGGCAAGCGAGGACGACCGGACGGAGGCGTGCCCTTTGGAGACGAAATAGTCCAGAAACATCCGGCGCATCTGCGTTCCGGTCATATATTCATTCCGCATGGCGTCACATCAGACATCAAAGCGCCTTCCAAAAACAGGGTCGTGGTGTAGCAGGGCCGTAAGCGTTGCGGCGAGGCTTTCCGCCATCCGCACGCTCTCCCTGGAGAATACGCCGTCCACCCGGCCGGTGAGCGCGAGCAGACCGGGGATAGGCTCCTTCTCCGCAAGGGGGATGATTATAACCTCACCTGCCCCCTTCTTCAAAGACCCTTCCACCATGCCGCCCGGATACACGACCGGGCCGCCTCTTTCAAACTCCGCCAACGCTTCGGCGATCGCCGTTTTTTCCGCAGAGGCCACGCTCTCTTCCATAGCCTCCCCGCTTAAAACCCGCATGGATAGCGCAAAATCACCCACGCCCGCGCTGTCGCGCAAATACAGGGAAAGGGTTTTGACCCCGATGACGTCTTTTATGCGTCCGGCGACTATTTCGAATGCTTTTTCCAACCCGCTCTTCACCGTCTCGCCAACAAGCTCGCGCAAGGCCCCGTCCAGCGTTGTCCTTCCCGACCACGCCGTCATAAGGCGGGCGCGTTCGTCTTGCTGATCCACTATCTCCGCCATGTCGTCGAGCAGGATCGTGACAAACGGCGGGTACGACGGCGCCCGGTTCATTATAAGAACGCCGGAATTCTCCCACTTGGCTTCCTTATCCACGGCCTTGATCGGAAAACAGTTTAAAGACGTTGTCCCGGCGTCTTCCCTTGTGACTAAGCTCGAGTCCGCCGCCCGTCCGGCGAGGCTTGCAATATCCAGCGGCCCCCTGTGCGAACCAACCCTCCCACGTTCCACAACCTTTCCGCCGATGTCGCGCATCCAGAGCGACAGGAAAGGCTCGCTGGCCCCGGAGCTGAAAACGTCCTTGAGCCGTTCAAGCAGGAACCCGATGATCTCGTCGGAGCTGTTGGCCTGTTTTGCGAACCGGTTGAGCGCGTTGCGTATCTCGTCACGCTGGCCCTCGGTCATGATATTTTCGTTGCCTATGGGGTTGAGGCTCCCGTTCCTGTTGACGACCACGCAATTCTTGCCGATTTTCTTGGCGTGGTAGAGGGCCTGATCCGCCGCGTTTATCAGGTCGTGCGGAGACTGGGTCTTTTGAGGCTCGAACGAGGAAACGCCTATAGACATGGTAACGCTGAACCTGGCCCCTTCCGACTCGATGACGATTTCCGACAGGGTCTGCCGGAGACGCTCTGCGCGGAAGGCGGCGCCCTCGGCCCCGACTTCAGGGAGGATCAACGTGAACTCCTCCCCGCCGTAACGGGCGGCCACGTCCGTGCTTCTGCTGGAGCGTTGCAACATTTCCGCCACCCGCTTGAGGGCTTCGTCGCCGCCCAGATGGCCGTGCTGGTCGTTTACGAGCTTGAAATTATCCAGGTCCATCATCAGCAGGGAAAGGCTCAAACCGTACCTTTTGGCCCTCGTCATTTCGTCGGAGAGGCGGTGGGTGAAATGGCGGAAGTTGTACAACCCGGTCAGCTCGTCGGTTATGGAAAGCGTTTCGAGCATCTCGTTGAGGCCTTTGAGCCGCTCATGATCGGCTTTGAGCATCTTGTTGAGAAGGGCCATCTCCCGTTCCCGGACGGTGAGAAGTCTGTTTTTCTCCCTTAGCTCTTTTGTGGCTTCGTCCACCTTGTTACGAAGCTCTTCGTTGAATATCCGCTCCCGTTTGCGTATGTGAGCGGCGCGCAGGGACATGTTTATCACCCTGGTGAGCTCATGGAGGGTGAAAGGTTTCATCAGGTAATAATCAACCCGCCCCTTCGTGAAAGCGTCGATTATTATCTGGTCGGTGCCCAGGCCCGTGATGAGCGCGGAGCCGAGGTCGGGCAGGAGCTTTTTCGCCTCGACGATAGTTTCGATGCCGTTGAGGCCGGAGAGCTTATAGTCGCACAGTATGACGTCCACAGGACGGGATTTGACCAGTTCAAGGGCTTCTTCGCCCGACGCCGCGCAGACCGGCTCATAACCGTCTCTCTCGAGCATCTTGCTCAAAGAAGAGCGGATGTATTCCTCATCGTCAACCACCATTACGGCAGGCGCGCGCGCTGGATTGTCTTCAGTGTTATCCGCCATGCGACATCTTTCGTGAAGATATGTTTCGAGACACCCTATTAAATTTCATTATTATATACATTGTTGCGAAGCCTGTATTTTTTTTCGAAGCCGCAGGCGGGGCCGTTCTTCTGTCATCCTGAGGGAGTCTTCGACCGAAGGATCAAGTTGTGAAGAATATTCTTTTGGATAGATTCTTCACTTCGTTCAGAATGACAATTTTTTGTCATCCTGAGGGAGCCCTAGCGACCCAAGTGCATATCCTTTCACCCTTGAAGGAGTATGTACTATCATTTTATAGCCTATGAGTAATATACAAGGATCAAAGTAAAATGGAATATTTTATCTGATAGATTCTTCGCGTTGCTCAGAATGACACTGGTCGGACGCTCAGAACGACAATGAGCGCGTTGCTCAGAATGACAACGTGGAGTTCACCCTAGCGGTTTCGCAAACCTCTCGTCATGCCGGCGATTCCGATCCTGCTTGAACCGCCGTCGCCGGGAATTCCATGAAAAAAGTGGAGCCTGCAGGGGATGTTTCCACCCTCAACAGGCCGCCATGGATTTTCATGACATCCTGGCAATATGGTAGCCCGACGCCGGTTCCAGTTTCTCCAGAGGTTCCCGTTGAACTGGTCATCACTTCATATTTAAAAATATCGGGCAAAATACTTTTCGAAACGCCGACCCCGGTGTCTTTGACGGCGATAATGTGAGGGGCTTGCGCGAATATGGTGACAGTCCCTCCACTGCGCGTGAATTTGACGGCGTTGGTCAGAAGGTTTGCGATCACTTCGCCAAGCAGGTCGGTGTCGCCGGTCAATTCCCCCGTCTGCGGAATTTCGTTACGGATCGTTATCCCTTTTTGAAGCGCCGCGAGGGATATTTTTTCGATCCAGCGCCGGGCGAAGAGGTGAAGGTTGAAACGGCTGTTGTGGACGATTATATTGCCGGCCTGCAAACGGCTGACGTCGAGGATTTTACCGACGCTTTCTATCAAGTCGTCGGTGATCTTTTCCGATGTCTCCAGCCAGTCGTCAATCCCCTGCTTATTGGAACCGTACCCCTCTTTTGCCCGGCGGGAAAGCTGGATATACCCTTTGATAGTTGACAGCGGTTCCCGGATGTTATGCGAGACAAGCTCTACGAAACGGTCTTTCAGCCGCGTGGCCTCTTCGGCCCGTTCCTTGGCCACCCGCAGTTCCTCGGTGCGTTCGTCCACGCGCCGCTGATATCTGCCGACGGTGAAACGGGTGGCCGTGAGGATTATCAGGGTGATAACGAGGCAGGCCGCCAGGTTGCCGTACAGCGTTTTCCTCAAACCGGCCAGCGAGGGGTCAACGTCCTGTTGAACCAGCAGGCGCCACTGTAGCTCTTTTATGAAACGGGAGTTGAGCAACGCAGTTTTCCCTTGATGCCGGTATTCAAACGTACCCTGCTCCGACGAAAGGATAGAGGAGGCGATTTCCTTGATGCCATCTTCCTCGTGGATATTGCGAACGCCGCCGATGCCGCTTCCTTTGAGCACGACGTTTCCGGCGTGGTCTATGAAAAAAATGTTGCGCCCGTACCGGTTCTGGTAATTCTCGATGACCTTGCGGGCCGAATCCACGGCCAATCCCACCCCTGTGGCCCCGATGAAACGCCCGTTGTAATCGAGCACGCGATGGTTGATGAAAATGGTCATGGCGTCGCGGTTGGCCATATCAATGTCAACGTTGATTTCATAGTCCTGCGTCATGCCCCGCACCCGGTAATACCAGACGTCTCTGGGTTCTGTTTCGCTCACCTTTTTCAGGACGCCGCTGGCGTGGTAGTAAACGCCGGTCTTTTCCGAAACGAAGAAGGATGTGAACGAACCGCTCTTGTCGAGGACTTCCTTGAGGTATCTTGTCACCTCGCTTGTGTCAATCTCGCCGCGCAACGCCCAATCGCGCAAAAAAGTGTCGTGCGCCATGAAAGAGGAGATGGAGACCGGACGTAGCAGGTCGCGCTGGACTTCGGAGTAGATGTTGTCGCTGGTGATCGGCAGTTCGCGGGCGATGATCGCCTCGCGCACCGCCTCTTTGGAGACGAAGTAGCTGGCCAGGCTGGTGGCGAGGAAACCCGCAACCAGCAAAACGCTTATCAGGATGGAAAGCCGTCTGCCCTCGCCTATTTTCATCGTTCCCTTGCCGTTATGTCTATCAGGTGGGTGTCCGGCGTGTTAGCCCAGAATAACAATTTAATATACACGCGCATTATAACTTAACCAGAAGTTGTCGTTGCGAGTCCTTCGACTTCGTTCAGGACGGGCCCTGTCGAAGAACGGCAACAACAGTTGTTTTCACCCTTCGACAAGCTCAGGGCAAACTCCGCATTGTCATTCTGAGCAACGCGAAGAATCCATCAAATAGAAGGTTCTATTTTACTTTGATCCTTCGGTCGCGGACTCCCTCAGGATGACAAAATATGGAAATCGTTGACTTATGCAAAGGTCTTCTTGAGCATGGCGAAGGACTTAGGATAAGCTCCGCTAAGCAATCCGAACCCGATGCGATCAATAAAATAGAGCGAAACGAGTTTCCCCTTTATTTTAAACAAGTTCCATTAACGATGCCCGAAAAATCCACAATAATGTATCTTGAAATATGGGTTTTATAGATGCATAAAATCCTGTTTTGAAGCAAAATAATCCTTTTGGACTGAAGGCGTAATAATGGTTTCAACATCGTTTCCCAAAAGCAAGATCAAGGTTCTCCTTCTGGAGAGCATACACGACGTGGCAATCGAGGCGTTTAACAGAGAACAGTTCCAGGTGGAATCGTTGCCGGGAGCCGTTGACCCTCACATCCTCAAAGAGAAAATATCGAAGGTACATATCGTGGGCATCCGGTCTAAAACCAGGCTCACGGGGGACATCCTTCGTTCCGGCCAGCGTCTTCTTGCGGTAGGCGCGTTCTGCATCGGCACCAACCAGATAGACCTGGACGCGGCGTCGGAGCTTGCCATCCCCGTCTTCAACGCGCCTTTTTCAAACACCCGCTCGGTCGCCGAGCTTATCATCAGCCACGCTATCGCCCTGTTACGGCGTATGCCGGAGAAAAACGCCGCAACCCATCAAGGGTTGTGGCTTAAAAGCGCGGATGGATGCCATGAGGTTCGTGGAAAGACGCTTGGCATAATCGGGTACGGCCACATCGGCTCGCAGGTAAGCGTGCTTGCGGAGTCCATGGGCATGAAGGTCGTCTATTACGATATCGTGGACAAGCTGGCGTTGGGCAACGCTCGGCCCCTTTCCACGCTTGACGCCGTGCTCAAAGCGTCGGACATCGTGACACTGCATGTGCCCGCCACCAAAATGACCTCCGGGTTGATGAGCCGGGAAAAGATCGCCCTGATGAAAAAAGGCTCGCACCTTATCAATTACAGCCGCGGCAATGTGGTAGATCTCGACGCCCTCTCCGCAGAGCTTAAATCCGGGAGGCTGGCCGGAGCCGCCATAGACGTTTTCCCGGAGGAGCCGAAAGCCAAAGGCGACGTGTTCAAATCCCCGTTGCAGGGGCTTGCCAACGTCATCCTCACGCCCCACATCGGCGGCTCCACGCTGGAGGCTCAGGAAAATATAGGCGGGGAGGTTTCCTCCAAGCTCATCAAGTTCATCAACAACGGCTCGACGACCTCGTCGGTCAACGCGCCGGAGGTGGAACTGCCCATCCACGAGGGAGTGCACCGGATACTTCATTTCCACAGGAACGTGCCTGGAGTATTGCACAGGATCAACTCCTATTTCGCCGAACGCAACGTCAACGTACTGGCCCAGTACCTGATGACCAACCCGAAGACCGGTTATCTTGTAATGGACGTCTCGCGCAAGGTGGCCAACACATGGATAGAAGACCTTCGCGCCATGCCGGATACGATCAAAGCCCGCATTCTGTATTGAGGCTGGATTCCGAAGTTGTCCAAATGCTCGGCGTGGGTGTTCTTCGCCCCGCCGTCCTAACGAGACAATAACTGCGCGTTAAAAAAGGAGTTCGAGGTGCGGAGGAAGAGAGGGATCGTCAGGCTCTACATTTCTGTTTAAGGACGGAACGCACCTTGTGAAGCACGCCCTCTTCCGTATAAGGTTTGACTATGTAATCATTCGCGCCAGCCTGAACAGCGGCGATGATGTTCTCCCGGAGCGCCTCGCCTGTCACCATGATTACCGGGATTTTACTGGTAGCCTCATCGGATCGCAACGAACGCAGGGCATCTATGCCGCTGACGTGAGGCATATTCCAGTCGAGCATGATCAGGTCGTAGACGCGGGTTTTTATCTCCCGGAGGGCGACGGCCCCATCCTCCGCGAAATGGATGTTCCTCATTCCGGTTTTTTTGAGAATCGCGGAAAGATGGCGGCGGATTATAATGCTGTCGTCAACGATAAGAATCGTAGCGTTTAATAAAAAACTGTCCATCTGGAATTTCCCCTATAAGCGGGTTCATATTAGGTGAAGGGCATACGCCAGGCAAGAGAATTATGTCCCGGGGCATGTCGGCGGGATGCCCGGCGGTATGTGGAAACGCAACCCGACAGAACGGGGAAAAAGCTGAAAAACTTTGATTGATGACGTTTTCATTTCAATGTATGATTAAAGTTTCCTGCCATGTAAAGTTTAACAAGGCGTACATTTGTGGTCTCGACTTTGTGGGGAGCTTTGTGAATGACCGATAGAATCAAAGAGTTAACGGCGAAAATCGCCGGGCGCTCCGTGTCCGACCAAAAATCGGCGCTGAACGCTGTGGAGTCCTCGAAAGACTTCACGCCTGAGGAAAAGGCGAGCCTTGCAGAGGCGATCGTCTCTCTGTTTTACCAGGATCACGCAGACGACCCGGAGTTGGGCGTGATAATAGCCCGGTCGGAAAAAACGCTGGCCTCATTGGGTTCCGACGTTACCGGGATGCTTCTGGCGCAACTGCCCGATGCGGACGCGGAATCGGCGGAACATTTCGCCCGCGCCATCGGGTTTATGGGTTCGTCGGCGATAGACCCTCTGCTTTCGGCCATGTCTGCGAAGGCTGGCGACGATTACGCGCAGATCAATATGCTGTTGGCCGTGGGCAACTTCCGCGACCCGGCCATTTTCAAGGCCCTGCCGACGGTTATCAAACACGCGGGTTCTAAAAACCCCCAGTTGAAATCGTCCGCTCTCTATTGCATCGGCAGGTTCTTCAACAGGATACCTTACGGCAACGCTTCGGCGGCGGATCGAGGGCTTATGTTCGACACCCTGTTCAATGGGTTGGCGGACACCTCCTCGCTCGTCCGGCGCCATGCGGTGCGGGCGCTCGGCAAAGGCGCGCGCAATTCGTATTTCACCCCGGAGCAGGTGGACAAGACCCACGGCGCGTTCCGGGCGATACTTGGAACGGACAACTTCAACTGGGACAGAGCGTTTATCGTGCGAAGCGAGGCGGAGAAACAACTCCACTACTGCCAGCATGGCAAAAGCGAGCAGGACAAAGGCGGTATGGGTGACGATAAATACAAACAGGACTTCAGGGTGTTGGAGAAAAGGGAGCTTTGCCCCAACACTTTCTATTTCAAGATTAACGCTCCGTTGATAGCCAGGAAGATAGAGGCGGGCCAGTTCATCATAATGCGGCCCAACGACATCAGCGAGCGGATGCCGCTTTCCATCGCCGGATGGGACAGGGACAAGGGCTACCTCGAAATAATCATCATGGCCGCCGGGCGCACGTCCACGGAAGCCGTCCGCAAAAACGTGGGCGATTGTTTCCAGGACATCGTCGGGCCGTTGGGCCAGCGTTCTCATGTGGCCAAGTTCGACGGAGCGGCTGTCGTGGTCGGCGGCGGTTACGGGACAGGCGCGGTTATCCCGACGGCGAGGGATTTGAAGGCGCTCGGCAACAAGGTTTATGGAATCGTCGGGGCGCGGCAGAAAGACCTGCTCATCATGGTCGAAGAGCTAAAGGCCGTCTGTGACGAGGTTTTTGTGACCACCAACGACGGAAGCGTGGGGATACAGGGTTTCGTCACGCACGCGCTTGAGAAGATTATTGCGCGGGAGAAAGTCTCGATGATCCTGGCCGTCGGCCCGGTGCCGATGATGATGGCCGTCACCAACATGACCCGCAATATGGATATCCAGACATGGGTGAGCCTTAACGCCATCATGGTGGATGGTACCGGAATGTGCGGCGCGTGCAGGGTTTCCGTCGCCAGCAAGACCAAATTCGCCTGTTATCACGGGCCGGATTTCATCGGCAAGGACGTTGATTTCGACGAGCTGATGAAACGCCAGAAGATGTTTGTGGACAAAGAGAAGGTCGCTCTTGAAGCGTACCTTAAGGAATAGGGGGTAAGTGGCGATGGCTGACGACAAGAAGACTTCTAAAGAACGGATGAAAAAGCCGAGGAACCACCTGCCCCTGCAAGAGGCGGCGGCGCGGATCGGCAACTGGGACGAAGTGCCGCTGGGCTACACGCTGGCGCAGGCGATGGATGAGGCCAGCAGGTGTATCCACTGCAAAAAACCGGAATGTATCGGCGGCTGTCCGGTGGGAATAGACATACCCGCCTTCCTGAAACTTGTGGAAGAAGGCGACGTGGCAAGCGCGGCACGCAAGATACGCGAGAAAAACTTTTTGCCAGCCGCCTGCGGCAGGGTGTGCCCGCAGGATAAACAGTGCGAGGCCGTCTGTATCGTCGGCAAGAAGAACGATCCGGTTGGCATCGGCAACCTGGAGCGTTTCGTGGCCGACTACGAACGAGCGCACAAGCTCGACCGTTTGCCGCAGATACCCGCCCCCACCGGCAAGAAGGTGGCGATCATCGGCGCAGGCCCCGCAGGGTTGACATGCGCGTACGAGCTTCGGATCAAAGGGCATGACGTCACGGTTTTCGAGGCGTTCCACAGGGGCGGCGGCGTTATGGTGTACGGAATACCCCGCTTCCGTTTGCCGCTGGAGATCATTGACGAAGACCTGCAACTGCTCGTGGATATGGGCGTCAAGTTCTACTACAACATGATCATCGGCAAGATACTCACGCTCGACGAATTGTTGGAGAAAGAGGGTTTCGACGCGGTGTTCATCGCTTCCGGCGCGGGACTTCCCAAGATGCTCGGAATCAAAGGGGAGAACCTCAACGGCATCTATTCCGCCAACGAGTATCTGACCCGCATCTACCTGATGCACGCCAACCATTTCCCGAAATTCCCCACGCCGCTGTATCAGGGCAAGCGGGTTGCGGTAATCGGCGCGGGCAACACGGCCATGGACGTGCTACGCACCGGCAAACGGATGGGCGTGAAAGTCACATGTTACTACCGCAGGTCGCGCGACGAGGCTCCGGCCCGCACAGAGGAACTCGAACACGCCGAGCAGGAGTTCATTGACTTCAAGTGGCTGTCCAACCCGGTGGAGTTCATCGGCGACGAGAACAACTTCGTCAAGGCCATCAAGTGCGAAGTGATGAAACTGTCCGAGCCGGACGAGTCCGGCAGGCGCAAACCGATGTCCACCGGCGAGTTCTTCGTTGACGAGATAGACACGGTGGTATTCTCGCTCGGTTGCGACGTCAACCCGATCATCCCGTCGGTCACGCCGGATTTGCGTATCAACAAATGGGGCATCATCATGGTTGACCACGCCACTTGCCACACCAGCAAGAAGGGCGTGTTCGCAGGCGGCGACGCGATAACCGGCGGCTCGACGGTGATACTTGCGATGGGCCAGGCCAAGAACGCGGCCAAGCACATGCACGAGTACCTGATGGGCGAGTTCAAATACGAGTTGGACATCCCGACCGACCCCAACGCCTCCGGCGTGACGTGGGAAGGCAGGTTCGCCAAGGGTAAGAGATAATGTAAAGGCGACCTTCCGGGTCGCTTTTAATTCTTTCGTTCACCAGGTTTATACGACAGGGGCACAGTACGCTGTGCCCCTTTTTTTATAGTATTTCTACTTCGATCCTTCGGTCGCCAAGGCTCCCCTCAGCAACCGTGTTAAATGTCAAACGGCAACCGCATAAATCTCCCTTTTCTT
>JADGAO010000054.1 GCA_015231995.1 Nitrospinota bacterium
GTCATTCTGAACGAAGCGAAGCCCTTCGCAGGGCTCAGGGTAAACTCCGTGAAGAATCTATCAAATAGAATATTTTGTTTTACTTTGATCCTTCGGTCGAGGACTCCCTCAGGATGACAAAAAGAGAAACTCCCTCAGGATGACAAAACAAACCCTCACCTTATCGCCCGTTCCGCGATCAGGCGGGAATTTTCGAACATCGCCTCCACCTCGTCGTCCGAAAGGCCCGCGCCCCGCGCCACTATCCGGGCCATGGCGTTTTCCATCAGGTCTCTTGGCGCATGAGAGTCGGTATTGAACACAAGCGCCGCGCCGCGCCGCCGGGCCACGCTGGCCACATGGCCGTTGGTGAAACTGTGCCCACCGCGCCCGCTTATCTCCAGTGCCACGCCCTTTTCGGCGGCGAGGCTCGCGTCGTCATCCGTGATAAAACCGGGATGCGCCAGTATGTCCACCCCTGCCTCGATTGCGGCGCGGTTGGTTCCCGTCTCCACCGGCTCCACGACGGTCTCCCCGTGGACTATAACTATTTTCGCCCCGGCGTCCCTGCACAGTTTCACAAGTTTTCCTACCTGCCTCGGCGGGGCGTGGGTGATCTCCACTCCGGGAAGGACGATAATCGGCGACCCGGCGTACTCCGCGCAGAACCTTACGAGGCCGCGTAATACCGTGTCGTAGTTGGAGTAATCCACATGGTCGGTGATGGCGAGCGTGGTGACGCCGGCGAAGTTCGCCCTGCGCGCAAGCTCGGAAGGTATAAGCTCCCCATCGGAAAAGATGGAGTGAGTATGCAGGTCAATCATCGTTAACCGCTCCGTTAGGTTTAGGACATTCTATATTCCCCCGCGCCCAACTTTCAATTTATATGAAAAAGGAGGTGGGGTGAAGAACGCCTCGGACAGCAACAAGGGCGTCATGCAAAGGTCTCCATACCAAGGCGTCTCGATTTTGCCCAAGAGCCGCGCAACATGTTTGCCGACATAAGCAAGCTTTGGTATAATTACATCATCGCTAAAGGTCATCAGGGGATTGCTGGCTATGTCGGCGAATCGGTTTTCAGCCGTTTTCATATCCTGCGCTGTGGTAACGCTTCTGGCCTCATGCGGAGGCGGCGGAGGCGGGGGATATTCCACGACTTCCTCGACCTCTTCTTCATATAGCGCCGACACCCTTGCAACCACCGCCGTAAACAGTATGGGCGGAACCAAGGCTATCGTGGCGGCGCTCATCGCCAACGATCACGGTTATTCCACCCGTCAGCTGGCGGACGCCATTTCCGCAGGAACGTTACAGGCCAATGGCGACATCAGCGGCGCCGACCCGGCGCGTTCCGCTCCAAACGTGTTGCGCGGGTATATGGCTCAATACATGTCCCGGTCTTTGTCGGCGACCGCCAAACATTTCACCGACTCCGAGGTGGCGGCGCTTCATACAATAGTGGGGATTTTTGTGGCGGTGGAGACGCGGAGCGAGAAAGATGAGCTAAAAGCCATCATGATGTCTATGGGTAGCGGATTCATCGCCGACCAGATCGTGGCGGGGATCGTAGGACACACGCTCAAGGATTCGGGGCAGATAACCGGGCAGACTCCCAACGGGGTGGCGGAGACAGATGTGTTCACGGAGACTGGCGGAGGCTCCACATCCGGCGGCGGGTCGTCGTCTAACGTGTCGTTCCCCATAACCTACCGGGGCTACGCCAACAACACCCAGCGGCTGTCGGTCTCATGGGGTTCGGCAGGAAGCGCCACTTGCCAGTCGTACGATCCGGTTGAAATCACGTTGAACGCCGACGGGACATTGAGCGTCAACTATTCGTATTCGAAATACGCCACATGGAACGACGCCGGGACTGTGTGGTGCGAAAACTCGACAACCTCCAGCGTCCTTACGGGGACCCATTCGAACGGCCAGTTTTCCATCAACTACCCATGCGACAAAACCACCGGGACTTACACATCCACCGGGATACAGGGAACAGGCTCGTGCGAATGGACGGATTCGTATGCGGGAGGGTATCTAGTGCGGCAATCATTGGGATACAGTTTCAACATAACCACAGCGCAGTAAGAACAAAAGAGACTCCCGCGTTTCCCTGACAAGTATTCAATAGAACGCTTTAAAACGCTCTTTTTTTCTCTAAAATCCTTGCCGGGCATAAACCCGCCTGTTATCGTTAGGGACTGTTGCCCAAAGAGGAAAACAGCGCAACAAATGCTGTTCGAGGTGTTCTTCACCTCGAACTTCTTGTCTTTTTAATGCGCAGTTATTGTCTCGTTAGGACGGCGGGGTGAAGAACACCCACGCCGAGCATTTGGGCGACAGCCCGGTTAAATCACGGGCAGACATCCGGTTTATGGCGGCAGACGGGCAGTATCAAACAAACGAGGCATGGATCCGAATGGAGACTTATTACAATCCCGGCGATCTTTCGAAATTCCCGGAGATGGGCAAGGCGGCTCCGGAACTGGCGAAAAAGTTTTTCGACTATTACGGCGCGGTGTTCGCCGAGGGCGCGCTTACGGAGCGGGAAAAATCGCTGATCGCCCTCGCCGTGGCGCATACGGTGCAATGCCCCTACTGCATAGACGCATACACCCAGACATGCCTCGAAAAAGGCTCCAACATCGAAGAGATGACGGAGGCGGTGCATGTGGCGGTGGCGATACGCGGCGGGTCGTCGCTCGTCCACGGCGTACAGATGCGGAAGGTGGCCGATAAGGTTTCCATGTGACGAAATGAGCGGGGTCACGGCGGTTTCCATCGAAAAAGAGGCGCGGACTGAGGGAAAGTTCCGCCCGGCGCCTTTCGGGGAGAGGTTGAAACGTCACGGCCTCGCGCTACTCCGCGCCCAAACGGCCACTCTGCAGGTCAACGTCGGGACGCAATGCAACCTGACATGCAGACACTGCCATCTGACAGCCGGGCCGGAGAGGGCCGAGGCCATGACCCGCCAGACTGTGGACGAGGTCATCGCCTATGCGGAACGGGGCGGATTTTCCGTCGTGGACATAACCGGCGGCGCCCCGGAACTAAACCCGAACCTTGCGCGTCTTATCACCGGCGTAAGGCCCTTCGCCAAAAAAATAATCGTCCGCTCCAACCTCACGCTTTTCAGCGGATCAAGGGAACGGCTTCCCGAATTTTTCGCGGAACATGGCGTCGTCATCGCCACATCGCTTCCATCGGTCAACAAAGGCCAGACGGATGCACAACGCGGCGACGGCGTCTTCGAACGGGTTGTCGGGATGATAAAACGCCTCAACACGATGGGGTATGGGGTGGAAGGATCGGGCCTGGAGTTGAACCTTGTGATGTGCCCGTCCGGCGCGTTTCTTCCGCAACCGCAGGGGCAGACGGAACGACGGTTCCGCGATGCGCTTGGGCGGGGATGGGGGATCGCGTTCAACAACCTGCACGCTTTCGCCAACGCTCCCGTCGGCAGGTTCGGCCAATGGCTCGACTCGTCGGGAAACCGGGAGGCTTACATAAAAAAACTGACGGATTCGTTCAACCCCTGCGCCGTTGAGGGGGTGATGTGCAGGTCGTTGGCGTCCGTGTCGTGGGACGGATACCTTTACGATTGCGACTTCAACCTTGCCGAGGGCCTACACATGGGCGGCAAAAAAACCCACATCGCCGAAATGGAATCCGCGCCGGAACCCGGAAGCCTCATAGCGATAGGCGACCATTGCTACACATGTTGCGCCGGGGCCGGATTCACCTGAGGCGGCGCGATAACGGCCTGAGTCTCAGGCCGGAAAAAAAGACGGCGGGATGAAGAACACCCCGTCGAGCGTCAAACAGGATATCGAGGTTCGCCATCTTTCCCCTTTTGACCTTATAATACCTGCCATGCGTACAAGCCATGTCAGCGACCCGGAGCCGGAGTCCCCGGACGAATCAAGGATAGAGGCCAGCCTGCGCCCGTCCACTCTGGGCGAATATGTGGGCCAGTCCGCGCTCAAGGAGAACCTCTCCATCTTCATCTCCGCCGCGAAAAAAAGGGGCGAGGCGCTGGATCACTGCCTCTTCTTAGGCCCGCCGGGGTTGGGCAAAACCACGCTGGCCAACGTGATAGCGCGGGAGATGGGCGCGCAGATGCGGACGACGGCCGGGCCGGTGATACAGAAAGCCGGAGACCTCGCGGCGATACTGACGAACCTGCAGGAAGGCGACGTGCTTTTCATAGACGAGATACACAGGCTCAACCCCGCCGTGGAGGAGATACTCTACCCGGCGATGGAAGATTTCAGGATAGACATCGTCATCGGGCAGGGGCCAGCCGCAAAATCCATCAACCTCACACTGCCGCCGTTCACGCTGGTTGGAGCGACGACGCGGGCGGGGCTTATCACGTCGCCGCTGAGGGAGCGGTTCGGGATAACCCACAGGCTCGATTTTTATTCCACCGACGAGCTGATGATGATACTGCGGCGTTCGGCCAGGATTCTGGGTGTGCCGCTTGAGGATGACGGCGCGTCGGAGATGGCGGCGCGTAGCCGTGGCACGCCGAGGATAGCGAACCGTCTTTTACGCAGGGTTCGCGATTTCGCCGAGGTCAAAGGCGGCGGGGTCATCACCCGGCAGGTCGCCGACAACGCCCTTTCGATGCTGGAAGTGGACAAACGCGGGCTGGACAAGATGGACAGGCAGTTGTTGAGCATGATCGCGGACGTTTTCGGCGGCGGCCCTGTGGGGATAGAGACGCTGGCCTCCGCCCTGCACGAAGCGGCGGACACCATCGAAGACGTTTACGAACCGTACCTGATACAGGAAGGGTTCATCCAGCGCACTCCGCGAGGCAGAGTCGCCACGGAATCGGCGTTCGAACATCTCGGCATCGCAAGGAAAACGAAGACGGGGAAGAGTTTGGAACTGCCGCTGGGGTAAGTTGGTTAGGGTCGTTTGGGGGGGTATGGGAATCAGATAGATTCTTCGCGTTGCTCAGAATGACAAGTGTCGGTAGTTGTCATCCTGAGGAAGTTCCTCTTTTTGTCATCCTGAGGGAGTCCTCGACCGAAGGATCAAAGTCTAAAGAATATTCTTTTCGATAGATTCTTCGCGTTGCTCAGAATGACAAACTCTACGCTTCACTTCGCTTCGAGGAATTTACCCTGAGTCTGTCGAAGGCCTCAAAATGACAACACCTCCCCCCATTGCGCGTTTTTAACCCGCTTTTTTTTCATTTGCTGGTAAAATACCCCGATCTCAAAAAAGGATGCGTCAGCCCGGCGATTGGCTGGAACAATACGATTTAATTTGGAGCGTGATTGGAACAATGGCCCGTTATAACCGAATAACAAGAAAAAAGGCGGACGGAAGCGAAATTCTGCTGGCTACTCCGACGTCGTTTGTGGATTATCTGCGTGACAACGTCAACACCGTGGCCATTGCGCTTGGGGTGATCGCGCTTGTTATCGCCGGAGCGTACGGCACGAGCTACTACCGCTCGTCGAGCAAGGAAACGGCCCAGAACAGGCTGTACCACGCCTCCCGGATGACTCCGCCGGAGGGCGCCACCGCCGCCGGGGCCGATGAAGCCATAAAAGCGTTGAAAGAGTTCGTGGACAAGGGCGGGCCTTCGGAGCTTATCATCCAGGGAAGGCTGGAGCTTGCGTCTCTCTACTCGAGAAAGGGCGATCATCAAGCCTCCGTGGAGCAGTACTCGACAGCCGCAAAGGAAGCCGCGAAGGACGGATTGCTGTTTGAGTTGGCTTCCGCAGGCGAGGCGTATTCCCTTGCCATGGCCGGCAAACACGCGGAGTCTGCGGCCAAATTTAAAGAGCTTTCCGATTCGGCCAAATATTATCCCAAGCAGGAGCTTATTTACAACCATTCGCTCAGCCTGGCCGCCTCCGGCGACAAAGACGGCGCGGTCAAGGCGTTGAACAGGCTCAAGGCCGAATTCCCCGGTTACTTGCCGCAGGATTATGTGGGAGACACGTTGGCTCGCGCTCAGAGCGGAACATTATCCATAGCCCAGAAGAGCGCAGAACCCGCCACAACCGGCCAAGCCCACTGATAAAAACGAAGGGCGGGCCGGTGGCGCACACGCTCCGGCTCGCAGGGGGCATCGCATAACGTGAGCTGGTTCGACATATTCACAATATTCTTCCTGACGGCCTCCGCCATCTGGTCTTACCACAGGGGGTTCTTCAAGGAAGCCTTTTCCCTGCTCGCCATTGTGGCGGGGTTTTGGGTGGCCTCGCGCCATTACTCCGCCGCCGCCCCGTTCTTCAGGGAATGGGTGTCGGAAAAGATGCTGGCCGATGCGGCGGCGTTCCTCACGCTTTTCATACTTACCGCCATTTTCATCAGCGTCACCGGGACGTTGGCCCGCAGGATACTGCGTATCTCCGCCGCCATGTCGTTTGTGGACCGGGTGGTGGGCGGGGGATTAGGTGTGGCCAAAGGCGCGCTGATTCTGGCGGTCGTCACATATCCGCTCGCGCTTATCCCCGGTTTGAAGGACGACCTCGTCAAAGGGTCCGTTGCGGCCCCAATACTGATGGGCATCAGCAATATGGCTCTGGAGAAGTTGGCGCCGGGCCTTGCGCACGATCTGGACAAGGCCGCCAAAAAAACGGTGGAGATGAAAGACCGCGCGAAAAAGATCGGCGAAGGTTTGAAGTTTCCCGTAACGACAACGGAATCCCCGGAGAAAAAAGAGAAGGAGCCTGTAAGGGAGCCGAAGAACGCAGGGGCGGATCATGAGGGGAAACCAAAAGAAAGCCCGCAAGAGCCTGCCAAGGCGCCCGCGTCGAAGAAGACCGCGGAAAGCCAGGCTAAACCGGCGAAGACCGCGCCTGGCAAAAGCCCATCCGCAAACGGAAAAGACACCCTTTCCAACACCGACAGGAAAGAGCTGGATCAACTGCTCGACAAGCTCGACAAACCCCGCGCAAAATGACCGGGAGCCGGTAAACCAGCGTGTGCGCAACATCTCGTCCTGAGCCGCTGGCGAAGGATATTTCCCTTCGCCCCATCTAGAACGAAGGAAAAATCAGGGTTTTTCACGGCAATGGGTGACAGTTTTGGGTGGTTACACAAAGGTCTTCATGAGAAAGAGAGCTTTGCATAACGCTTTTGCTTGCTGTCCGAGGTGTTCTTCACCTCGGACTCCTATAAGAAAGCTCTTTTATAAACAAAGACGGCGGGGTGAAAAACGCCCCGCCGAGCATCAATTTATGGGGCATTTTGGGGGTTACGCAAAGGTCTTCATGAGAAAGGGCAGACACACAGGTCTGCCCCTACCTTTACAGGAAAGAGTGGCCAGCGACAACACGCTCATAAAAAAAAATGGCGGCCTCGTGAAAAGGCCGCCACCTGAAAACGAAGCGAATTTAAAGGTTCGTCAGAACTTGTAACCCACCGACAAACCGAAGATGTTGGCGGTTGTCTTGTAATCGCCGTCAACGGACGCTTTGACCTCCTGCCCAACGTTGTTGTTCACGGAGCGGGTGGCGGTCCACAGATAGGAGTACGAGGCGTCAACCGTAAACTTGTCCATCGCCCTGTAACCCCAGCCTATCGCCACGACGTTCCTGTCCGCGTCCGGCAGGCGGGGATCGAAAGTCTCATCTGGCATCGGGGTCGGATCGAGATAGTATCCGACGCGCAACGTGGAAGAAGGAGAGTAATTATAGGAAGCGCCCACTCGGTAGGCGACGACGTTTTTCCAGTCCTTTTTCTGCGTGGAGGAGGAAGGCAAAACGGATACGCCGTTAGCCAGCGTGAGGGGCTTGTCGAAATTAAACACCAGTTGGTCGTACGAAGACCAGCCGGTGTAATCCGCGTCCGCCTCAAGCGTAAGCTTCTCGTTGGCTTTCCAGGCGATTCCCAACACCGCGATGTCCGGGTAGGTCACGTCCACCTTGGCGCCGCTCCGGTAATCGCCGCCGGTTCCGCCCACAAGCTTGCCGAGTGTTCCGGGGAAGTTAAGTATGTCCGCGTCGCCCGAAACGGCGGTCGTAATCTTGGACCTGTATGTGAGGCCGATCTTGATGGTATCGGACGGCTTGAACAGCAACGCGCCGTTAAAGCCCCAGCCGGTTCCGGTTCCACGGATAAGCCTGTAACCCTCCGCCGCGCCCGGCTCGAAAAAGCCGAACGGGTACATGGAGTCGAACCTGACGTCGGTGGTCATATAGCTTGCGCCGAGAGCGGCGGAAAAAGTCTGCCCAAGTTTCTTGGAGACGTTCAGGTTGTACGTGGCCGTCCGCAATTGTGTGTCCGTTGCGACGAAGCGCAAGCTGGAATAATTGGACCATGACGTGCCCGTGCCAAAATCGCTGAACATCCCGAAACCGACGGCCCATCCGCTTTCCGCCCAGGTGTTGGCGACGTAAAGATGGGGGATGGCGTAAGTGGTGTTAGCGGTTTTTTCATTTCGGTTCTGCCCGGCGTATTCCACGTTGGCGGCCGTGAACTCGGTCATCGGATCCACAAACTGCGCGCCGGTCTTGGCCGAGTATCCGGCGATGTCCGTCAACGCGGCGGGGTTGTAATAAACGGCGGCGGCGTCGTTTATGGAAGCGGTGACGGCATGAGCCATGCCCTGTCCCCCGTTGTCCGTTTCGACAAGGCGGAAACCCGATGCGAATGCGGCGTTTGGGACAGCCATGGCGACTGCCGCAAGAAACGCTACGACCACTGATTTCATAATGAATATCCTTATTGAGATAGTCGTCTTGTGCAAGCTAGACTGAATTTGTATCAGTTTTACAGCAATACGTCAATACATCCTTCGCCCTTTGCGCCAAAAAAATCAAGAATAACCCGGCTCTATCTTCCACTAGTAGTTCCAGAAAATCTGGACAGGTCAGTCAAACAAGGCTTTTGAACCAAAATGCCGCTGAAAACAGTATGGCGAAAGCCGAACTCCACCTCATTTCCGAGAAACCGACCTGCATCGCGCCGGTGAGCAAAGGGCGGCTGATATCCCTGCGAAACTTGAACGTCAACAGCAGAAATGGGAAAAACGCCGTCCAGGGCGCCACTCCCCCGGAGAACACCACGATAAGCGCAACGACGGATAGAGCGCCCATGTGTATAAATAATTCACCCTTACTCCAGTCGTACCTTTCCTTATCCGAGCCGAAGATTACGCCGCCCCTTAAAATCCCAAGAAGCCTTCGCACGGTGAACAGCCTGTCCACAAACCAGACTATTAGAAGCGGATACATGATGAGCGATTCCGGGGTGACACGGCCTGTTTGCAGATACGACGCGGCTGGAGCCGTGAGGCATAGCCCGACTATGCCCACAAGCTCCATTCCGATGGTTCGAAGAAACCTTGCCAACCCCGCCCACATCTTGAGGGCGGAAAGCCCCGCCGACAGCATCAAAAACCAGACAAGCCCCCACCGTCCGTTGATGGCAATCACTGGCAGAATGCAGGCCGACGCCACGAACGAATAAACGACGGCCCATGTATAAGTGCGGATTTTGTTGGTGGAGGCTGTGGGTTTTATGATGAGTTTGAGCGGTTCTATGGCCATAACGCCAGCGATAAGCCCCAACCCGAAAACGACCGCCGAAACAAGTTTCAGCCCGTCATCCGGCGGGACGGCGAACGTGCCGGTTACAAGGGGGACAATCAGCGTTACCCAAACCCCATGTTCTTTGGGGAAAATGGGACGTTTAAGAACGGAAATCAATTCATCGAAAGACATTTAAACAAACCCACAAAGAAAATAAATGGACTTTTTCGCGCTTCGCAAGGGTCGCGCCGGGCTGTTGCCCCAAATGCTCGGCGCGGGTGTTCTTCACCCTGCCGTCCTAAAAAGACAATGACTACACATTAAAAGACAAAGATTCGATGTGAAGAACGCCTCTTTGTCCCCCGAAGCTCGGGGGACCGCCACAACGTGGCGAGGGGGTTTAATTAAACCCCTCCGGCGCGATTACGCGCCACCTCCCCTTTCTAAGGGGAGGGAAAAGAATGGGCCCTTCGCTTCGTCATGCAAATGTACAAGAACACCTCGAACAGCATTTGTTGCGCTTTTTTCCTCTTTGGGCAACAGGCCCCGTCCGCCCCCGGTTTTATCCTCGCTACAAGGAACCGTGGTCAGCGACCACGGAGAAGCGGAATATCCGTAAGCGCGAACCAAAGATTGGAAGTTTACAGAAAGACAGATAAGAGAGCCAAAGCTTTTGTCATGGAGGAATGTTTAGACGGACAGTAGGTGGTTTCTTACCTCTTCAGCCGTGTGCGTTTTACTACGGCCAGCGCGGATTTTCTCTAGCTCCTTTTCGGCCAGGTAAATGTCCTCTATGTCGTCAAGATGCTCCAAGAGAGCCTCGCGCAAGTAATAGCTCTTGCCGCGCCCAGTTCTCTTGGCCAACTCGGAAAGACGCTTGTCCACCTCTTCCGGCAGTTTCACCGATACAAGTTTCATTTTGTTTTCTCCAACGGTAATACCAGTATGACACTGGCTTCCGGGGGACAAAGGACAACAGGGTGTTGGTGTTTAATCCCACTTTTTTGGTAGGAATCCGAGCGTGAAACACTTTTAGTCAGTAATGGCTAACAGACCCTTCACTTCGTTCAGGGTGACACAGAAAGTAAGCGACGCTCAATACGCACCCCCTACTTACGCCACTTCCTCCACCTTCTCCTGGCTTTTGAGTAGTTCTTCCTGGTTGTTGAAGATCAGAGCGTCGAGCATCTCGTCTATCTCGCCGTTCATGAAGTATTCGAGCTTGTAGACGGTCAGGTTTATCCGGTGGTCGGTGATCCTGCCCTGCGGGAAGTTATATGTGCGTATGCGTTCGCTACGGTCGCCACTGCCAATCTGGCTCTTGCGTTCGGCGGAGCGTTTGGCGGATTCTTCTCTCTCCCGGATGTCTTTTAATCGCGCCGCAAGTATCTTCATGCCCTTGGCCTTGTTCTTCTGCTGGCTTTTTTCGTCCTGTATGGACACAACCAAGCCCGTGGGAATGTGGGTGATGCGCACTGCGGAGTCCGTAGTGTTCACGGACTGTCCGCCATGCCCTCCTGCGCGGAATACGTCTATCCGCAGTTCCTTAGGGTCGAGGGCGACTTCCACCTCTTCGGCTTCAGGCAGTATCGCCACGGTACATGCGGAGGTGTGTATCCTGCCGGACGCCTCGGTAGCCGGCACTCTTTGCACGCGATGAACGCCGCTTTCGAACTTGAGCCGCGAATAGGCGCCCTTGCCGTTGATGGAGGCGATGACCTCTTTTATCCCGCCTATCCCCGTCTCGCTGATGGAGAGTATTTCTATCTTCCACTTTCGCAACTCGGCGTACCTGCTGTACATGCGGAAAAGGCTCGACGCGAAAAGGGCCGCCTCCTCACCGCCGGTTCCGGCGCGTATTTCGAGGATGACGTTTTTGTCGTCGTTGGGGTCTTTTGGGACGAGCAGAAGCCGGATGTCCACCTCCAGCTTTGCGATTTTGGCTGTAAGCTCCGACTTCTCTTCCCTCGCAAGCGCGATGAAATCGTCGTCGCCACCTTCGGCGATCATCGTTTCCGCTTCGGTGAGCCGCTCGCCGAGTTTTTTGTATTCGCGGAAGGCGGCCACCACCGGGCGAAGCTCTTTTAGCTCCCTGCCCAGTTTCTCACATGCGGACGGGTCGGACCCCACGGCGGGGTCTTCGAGCCTCTGGTTGATGGACTCGAACTTTCTCTCCAGGCTATCGAGCGTGGCTCTCATGTTTTACAAATGGGCGGTATATGGACGTATTGGGATGAAAGCGCCCGTATGATACCGTACACCCCCTTGTCAGGAGGCGACGGCCTTCGTGTCCTGGGCTTTCTTGTTGAACCTTCTCTGGAATTTCTCGATTCTGCCCGCCGTGTCCACCAGCTTCTGTTTGCCGGTGTAGAACGGATGGCAGGCCGAACAGATGTCCAACCTCATGACAGGCACTGTGGCCTTGGTGTGCGTCGTGCTTCCGCAGGCGCAATGCACTTCGCATTCCATGTACTGCGGATGAATGTCCTTTTTCATGGCTGACCCTCTAAAACTCTATGTTCACGTTTTGGCAAAACAAACACTCTAGCACAAAAACCAGGGTTTGTTAAGCGTTCATGGATTCGAGGAATTTTTTGTTGTTCTTGG
The DNA here is from genome assembly GCA_015231995.1 of Nitrospinota bacterium. Taxonomy (GTDB): domain Bacteria; phylum Nitrospinota_A; class UBA7883; order UBA7883; family JACRLM01; genus JADGAO01. The sequence continues at coordinate 12,093 of JADGAO010000054.1, forward strand.
CTATTCTCATCTTCTCGATGAGCAGTTCCATCGCCTCGATCGGATCCATCGGTTGCAAAGCCTTCCTTAGCACCCACGTCCTGCGAAGGTCGTCGGCGTCGAGCAGTAGCTCTTCTTTCCTCGTGCCGGACCTGCTGATGTCTATCGCCGGGAATACGCGCCTGTCGGCAAGACGCCTTTCAAGATGCACTTCCATGTTGCCGGTGCCCTTGAACTCTTCGAATATCACGTCGTCCATCCTGGAGCCGGTGTCCACCAGGGCCGTGGCGACTATGGTCAACGACCCGCCTTCCTCGAGGTTCCTTGCGGCGCCGAAGAAACGTTTGGGACGTTGAAGCGCGTTGGAGTCTATACCGCCCGACAGCACCTTGCCCGATGGGGGAACGATGGTGTTGTATGCGCGGGCGAGCCTTGTTATGGAGTCGAGCAATATCACGACGTCCCTTTTACGCTCCACGAGCCGTTTGGCCTTTTCGATGACCATCTCCGCCACCTGAACGTGACGGGTGGGCGGTTCGTCGAACGTGGAGGATATGACCTCGCCCTTGACACTTCTTTCCATATCCGTCACCTCTTCGGGCCGCTCGTCTATGAGCAGGACGATGAGAGTGACTTCCGGGTGGCTTTTGGTGATGGAATTTGCGATGGACTGCATGAGCATCGTCTTGCCCGCACGCGGCGGGGAGACGATCAGGGCGCGCTGGCCCTTGCCTATCGGGCATATAAGGTCGAGCACCCTGCCGCATATGTTGTCCTGCGACGTCTCTAAGACGAACCGCTCGTTCGGGTACAGCGGCGTGAGGTTGTCGAACAACACCTTGCTCTTGAGCGAGTCGGGCGTCTCGAAGTTTATCGTCTCCACCTTGAGCAGGGCGAAATAGCGCTCGCTCTCTTTAGGCGGGCGTATCTGGCCGGAGATCGTGTCGCCTGTGCGCAGGTCGAACTTGCGTATCTGCGACGGGGAGACGTAGATGTCGTCCGGGCCGGGCAGATAGTTGAACGACGGGGCGCGCAGGAAGCCGAATCCGTCGGGCAGTATCTCCAGCACTCCTTCGCCGTAGATAAGCCCCTCCTGCTCCGTCTGCGCCTCCAGTATCTTGAACATCAGCTCCTGCTTGCGCAGGCCGCGTATGCCCTCGACGTTGTAGTGGCTGGCGATTTCGGTCAGTTCGCTTATCGTCCTGTCTTTGAGGCTGGCGATATTAAGCGGTATGCGGGTGGCGGTGGACGAAACCGCCTCGGGAGCCGGGGATTCCCCGTCTTCCTCGTCCTTTGGTGTTGAATTGTTCCTCGAGGCCATAATATGTTTCAGGTCGGGTTAATAAAAGAGAAAGTCAAACACGGCCATCTTGACGCCATAAACCGGAAACCGGCTTTAGGTTGTGTTTCGATGGATTTAACAACTTACGTTGAACGATATAAGGTGAAACGGCCAAACGGTTTGTCAGACGCCTTGATGGATTTACTAGTTTCGATACGGGTAGAACTCACAATCATTCTCTTCACTAAGCTAAGATTTTTTAGAGACGCTGTCAACCGCTTTTTTTTGGAGTTTGACTATTGAGCCGCGTAAGTATAGAATTATTCAGGTTCTCGAATATTTCATTGCGCTGTTGTTTTTCCACGGATGAGGTTTGTTTTTACATGAAATCGTCCGCTCTCTACGAGTTTAGCGTCGGTTCCAAAGTCATTTATCCCGCGCATGGCATAGGCACCATCGAAAAAGTGGAGAAATGCGAAGTCGGCGGGGCCCCGGAGCCTTGCTATTTCATCCGGTTCCAAAAAAGCGGTATGATAATCACCGCCCCGATCAGGTCGGCGGTTTCCGTGGGCCTCCGATGCGTCATCTCCAAGAAGGAAGTGACGAAGGTATTCAAGATTCTCAAGGACGCCCGCTCCGAAGCGATGGAATCCAACTGGAACAAACGCCAGAAGGTCTATCTTGAGAAGATAAAAAGCGGCTCCCTTTTCGAAGTCGCGTCCGTTTACAGAGACCTCTATTTCCTGCGCACAACGAAGGGCCTTTCTTTTGGCGAGCAACAGGTGTTCGACAACGCGCACAAGCTCATCGTCAGCGAGATAGCCGAGTCCAAGGGCGTGGGCGAGGAAAAGGTCGTCAAGATGCTAAACGACGCGCTGACCAACTAGCCGAAGGCCGCGCCCGTTTTGGCGCAACCTTCCGCCGGTATAGCGTTTTTCCGCTATGTCAACCCACCACTATTTTTTGCGAACGGGAGAAATGTTCGGTCAGGCGTCTCTCAAGAACCGCGAACGGGAGCTTTGTCCATGATCAGTGTGGATGTCCTGAGAAAAGCAGGCATATTTAAAGGCTTCTCCGATGGCGACCTGACTGCGATCCTGCAAAAAGCCGCGTTTATGGAAGTGGGCAAAGGCTCTTACATCTTCTACCGGGGCGATCCGAGCGACGGGGTCTATTTCGTAGTCGAGGGTTCCGTTCAGGTCATCATAGACAGCGACGACAAAAGAGAAATTATCGTCTATTCCGTGGATGAGGGAGACATCCTCGGCGAGCTTTCCATATTCGAAAACCATAGCCGCTCCGCCACGGCCATCGCCATTACAGACGCCAGGCTATTGAGAATCGCCAACGACGATTTTGTGGACACCATCAACCGGCGCCCTTCCGTGGCGATCAACCTCTCGAAGATACTCGTCGACCGCCTGCGGGCGGCTAACGTGATGATCGAACGGATGGGAACCATGGACGGGGCCAGGCGCGTGGCGGATTTCGTCAAGGCGCTCGCTGTGCGCGAGGGGACGCTTCAGGACGGAGCTTACGTCCTGCCCAAACCTGCGTATGGGCAGATATCCCACAGGCTTGGCATATCGGAAAAGACGGTCTACCGCACCATGCGCCAGATGACCGCCGACGGGAAAATCACTATAAAGGGCCGGGGGCTTATCGTTCCGAAAAACTTCGTGAATTCCAGGGCGTGATATGGGAAACATGCCCAGGCAGACTTCAACCAACCGGCGTGGCGCATATTTATTGAAAACCGTCTCGACAGTTCTGCTCTGCGTTGTCACAGCCTCATGCACATCCGAAGATGGATTGACCACTTCGGCGATTCAAAAATTCGTGAAGGAAAGAGTGGCGTCCGCCTTTAGCGAGGAACTCAAGGAGAAAGGCTCTGCGACGGTCAAAGCCGGCGACGGTTCCGTCACCATGACGATATCGGGCAAATCTACTTCGATGACGCCGCCCAAACCCCCTGGAGTGGAGACGTTTTTCCGCACCGAAGGAGCCAACGACGTGACGGTCCAGATGACCGCGCGTGAAAACGTGGAGGAGGTGGAGAAGTTTTACCGAAGCTCGTTCGCAGGCGAGGGGCTTGTTGAGAAAGAGATGACGAGTCTTAACGGGCTTTTCAAGGGCGAGTGGGTTGGCCAAGACGGAAAACCAAGAGCGTATGTTTACGCCTACAGAGACGAAGGCGGGCCTAGCCACCTTGCGGTGGCGCTGGTTAAGTAGTCGCTGACCACAGAATCCCCCCTGGGAGCGCGGGCGTCCCGCCCGCATGCGTTTTATCGGGGCTTAACGCCACGATGAAACGCCAAGAAATTTCATCTCTCGAATCGTGGGCGTTCTTTATTGTGCTCGGCGGGGGTGTTGTAGCTCAAAAAGCGGAGTCCCGCCGAGCATATCTATCATCACCTACCAGCCG
>JADGAO010000055.1:0-1566 GCA_015231995.1 Nitrospinota bacterium
GTTATAACTACGACGTCTGCGGCCTGGGCTATGGCGGCGGCGAGCCTTACGCTGGTTTCCATTTTCGCCCCGGTGATGTTCATGGGCGGGATAATCGGGAAATTCTTCAAGTCGTTCGCGGTGGTGGTGACGTTCGGCGTGCTCGTCTCCCTGCTTGTGTCGTTAACGCTAACGCCCATGCTCTGCTCTCGATACCTGGTTGTGGCCAAACGGCACGGCTGGCTGTACCGCTTGTTCGACGCGCTTTTTCACGCGCTCGACTCGTCGTACAAACGCTCTCTCGAACTGGCGATGAACTTTCGCTGGATCACGGTGGGGCTGGCGATTGTCACCGTCTTCTCCAGCGCCTACTTTTTCGTCAACACCGGCAAGGGTTTTGTGCCGCCGGAGGATGAGGCGCGGTTTCTGGTGTTTTTCAAGACCCCGCTCGGCTCTTCCATCGAGTACACGGACGACAGGATGAAACAGGTGGAGAATGTCCTGGCCTCGCACAACAAAGAGATCGAAAGCTACTTTACCGCCATAGGCATCGGTGTTTCGGGACAGGTCAATCAGGGAATGGCTTTCGTGCGCATGACACCCAAGCATGAAAGGAAAATTAAACAGTACGACTTCATCCCGCAACTCTCCAAAGAGCTTTCGCAGATACCCGGCGTGCGGGCGTTTGCGGCGCCGATCCCGATCGTGTCTGGAATGAGGGGGGAGCCTCTGCAGTTTCTCATAAAAGGCCCAACCCTGCCGGAAGTGGCGCGGATAGCGACGGAGCTTCAGGGCAAGTTCGTTTCCTATCCCGCGATGGGGAGGGTTGACCTCGATCTCCAACTCGACCTTCCGCAAATTTCGCTTGGCATAGACAGGACCCGCGCCGCCGACCTGGGAATTTCCACGATGGATATCGGGATGGCGGTAAACGTCCTTGCGGGCGGGCTTGACGTGGCCAAGTATAACGACATTCCCGGAGACGGCGAGCGTTACTACATAAGGCTCAAGGCGGGCGGAGACAGCCTTGAAAGCGGCGCGGATTTGAGCAGGATATATCTGCGGGCCCGCGACGGCTCGCTTGCTCGGATGGATACGCTCGCCAAGGTGGAGGCCGGGACAGGCCCGGCGGTTATCGGCAAATACGACCTGCAATACGCCGCGATGTTTTTCGGCAATCCGACGATGGCGCTCGGCGAGGCGATAGACATCGTGAAAAAAGAGGGGCAGAAACTCCTGCCGATGGGTTATTCCCTGCGGATGGTGGGGCAGGCCGAGGAGTTCGCAAAGACGGCGCGCAACATGGTGTTCACGTTCGCGCTGGCCATGATACTCGTTTACATGACGCTCGCCAGCCAGTTCAACTCGTTCATCCAGCCGCTGGTGATAATGATGGCCCAGCCGCTGGCCATTATCGGCGGGGTTGTGGCGTTGTGGGCGACGGGCAACACGCTTAACATATACTCGATGATCGGCCTTGTGCTTCTCGTGGGGCTTGTGGCCAAGAATTCGATCCTGCTCGTGGACATGACCAACCAGCTTCGCGCCGAGGGCAAGTCCATACGCGACGCGCTGATGGAGGCGTGT
>JADGAO010000055.1:1859-13759 GCA_015231995.1 Nitrospinota bacterium
TAATGAGGCTTCCTTTAGCTATATGCCTGTCAGCGGCGGCTGGTTTGATATCCGCTTCCAGCGCCGCCGCAGGCTCTCTGGATATCATGTCCGCATACGCCCTGGCGCGTTCGTCCGACCCCGCATACGCCTCGGCGAAAGCCGGCCGCGTGGCGGGAGAGGAAAAAGATGTTCAGGGCAGGGCGCTCTTTCTTCCTTCCGTTGGGCTTTCTGCGGAGGTTCGGCAGAACCAGGTGGATAACAGCTACACCACCACCCCCAAAGGCTTTGCGCTACAGGGCGGGTCGAAATCATACGACTCCGAAGCGATTGGCGTCTCCCTGACGCAACCGCTTTACCGGGCGCAGAACTCCTCCAACGCCAGCCAGCTCACAGCGGTTTCCGAGCAATCCGCAGTCGCGCTCAAAGCGGCTGAACAGGATTTGATCCTGCGAGTGGCGCAGGCCTACTTTGACATCCTTTTCGCCGAAGATTCGGTGAAGTTCATTGCCTCGTACAAACAGGCCATTTCCGAACAGTTGGCGCAGGCCCGCCGCTCCTTCGAGTTGGGCGCGGCCACAATAACGGATACGCACGAGGCGCAGGCCCGCAACGACCTTGCGGCGGCGCAGGAGATAGCGGTTCGAAACGATCTCGCCGTGAAAAAAGACTCGTTGCGAAGGGTTATCGGCGTCCTTCCCGACAGCGTCGCGCCTCTGGCCGACAACGCTCCGCTCGAACGCGCGGACATATCCGACGAGGGCAAGTGGATTGCGACAGCGGAAAAGGAAAGCCCGCTCGTGAAGAGCCAACGCCTCATCCTTTCCATAGCGCAATACGAAGCGGAGAAGAGCCAGGCTGGGCATTACCCGACGCTGGACGCCATCGCCAGCTACTCGTACAGCCGGGCCAGCGACGGCTCGTTAGGCGCCGGAACCGCGACCACCGCCGCTATAATCGGCGCACAGCTTGCCGTGCCGCTATATCAGGGCGGGAGCGTATCGTCCAAAGCCCGCGAGGCCGCCGCGCTGGAAGTCAAGGCGCAAAGCGATCTGGAAGCGGTCATGCGTCAGGCGCGGTCGCAAGTCACAGCGACTTTCGTCGGCGTAAAGAACGGTCTCGCCCAGGCCGACGCTCTGCGACAGGCTGTGGCGTCGAGCCAGAAGGCGTTGGACTCCACTCGCAAAGGTTTCGAAGTAGGCGTCCGCACAAGCGTGGACGTTCTCAACGCGCAACAGCAACTGCACGCCGCCCGGCGCGACCATGCGCAGGCGCGGTACAATTACATACTCAGCGTGCTCAGGTTGAAGGCCTCCGCAGGGATACTAGACGATAAGGACGCGGAGTGGGTCAATAGCCTGCTGGCGAAGAACTGACCGCGCCACCTCCCCTTGTCAGGGGAGCTTTGCATAAGTCAACGATTAACTCCTTACCCTCTCCCCGCCAACTTTGCGGGGAGAGGAGGGCGCGAAGCGCCAGGTGAGGGGTTACAAGCAGTTCTCAATAATGTAGTTCAAACTTAAAACACCAAACACCGTTTGAAGCCCTCACCCCAACCCTCTCCCGCGATAAAGCGCGGGAGAGGGGGCAGGAGCATCGTCAACGACTTACGCAAAGCTTTCCTTTCTAAGTGGGACAAAGTTGGATACATGCTGTCCGGGGTGTTCTTCACCCCGGACTTCTTGCTGTTGAACCCGTCTCCTTTTTTCCCCATAATAAGCCCACGATGAAAATGTTTTTTAACTCCTATGTCGCGGCGCCGCTCGTGTTCGCCATCCTTTATCTATTAAGCATGACGCTTCGCCTGCATGAAGAGGGGAAGGATATCGAGCAGAGGCTTCTTGACGAAGGGAAGTCTTGCGTCCTCACTTTATGGCACGGGCGGCTTCCCTACCTGGCCTACTATTACAGGAAGACCCCGGAGAGGTTCATGCCACTCGCAAGCCCCAGCGCAGACGGCGAGATCGTCTCCCGCGTCCTTGCGATGTTCGGATACCGTGTCGTAAGGGGGTCGTCCTACAAGAATCCCGCGCCGTCGCTTCTTACCCTTGCGCGCGGGTTGAAGGCCGGATATGCGCCTGTGCTCATCGCAGACGGCTCACGCGGCCCGCTTTATAAGCTCCAGCCCGGCTCGATGAGCCTCTCTAAACTCACCGGCGCCCCGGCATTGCCGATTACCGTGTCGTTTTCGCGCCACTGGACGCTTGGCACATGGGACAGGTTGATGGTTCCAAAACCTTTCTCTAAAGTGGTCGTGGTTTATGGAGAGCCTGTTTACGCCTCCAGAGATTGCGGCGAGGAAGAGCTGGAACAAAAACGGCTGGAGATGGAGGCTCGCCTTTTGTCCATCACAAAGAGGGCCGACAGCTATTTCGGGGAGGCGGTTTGAACAGCCTGTTCATTTATAACGCCGCGTTGACGCTGGCCGCGCCTGTCATCATCCCATACATGGCCGCGCGTTCATTGGCCAAACCCGCATATCGCGCCGGGCTTTCCCAAAAGCTCGGATTCAAATTGCCGGAACGCGGCGCGCCATGCGTCTGGATACACGCCGTCTCGGTGGGCGAGGTTATGGCCGCCGAACCGTTGGTCAGGGCGATTCATGCGAAGGCTCCCACTCTTCCGATCACCGTCACCGTCACCACGCCGACCGGGATGGACGTTGCGGTGAAACGCTTTTCGGAAGTGGCGAGGGTTCTTTATTTCCCGCTCGATTTTTCGTGGTCGGCGCGAAGGGCTGTCTTTGCCATAAACCCGGCGATTTATGTGACGATAGACACGGAGATATGGCCGAACGTGATGAACGTGTGCTCGCAGGCGGGAGCCAGAGTCGTCCTCGCCAACGGGCGCATTTCCGACAGGTCGTATCCGCGTTACCGGAAGATGAAATGGCTTTTCGGCCCTGCTCTTAAAAACGCCAATCTTTTGCTCATGCAGGACGATGAGGATGTCCGCAGGATAACCAATCTGGGCGCCGACCCCTCACGCTCCATCGTCGCCGGAAACCTGAAGTTCGACGGGCTTCCAAACCCTCTGACACCGGAAGACCGCGCCGCCACAAGAGCGTCGTTAGGGATCGGCGTTAATGACGGGGTCGTGGTGTTGGGCAGTCTCCATGATGGCGAGGAAGAGGCGATACAGGCCTTCATCACGGCGCGTAAGCGGATATCGAATGCGCGGCTGGTCATAGCCCCTCGCAGGGTTGACAACATAGAGTGGATAGAAATGGCTCTCAAAAACTCCGGCCTGACCGCCGTCCGCAAAACCGCGATGGGCGCCAATCCGCCCATTAACGGCTCCGTCGTACCGGTCATTGACACGTTCGGGGAGCTGTCGCGGATTTACGGAATAGCCGACGTGGCGTTCGTCGGCGGGAGCCTGATAGCGCACGGCGGACAGAATCCGCTGGAGCCAGCCGCGCACGGGACGCCCGTGGTATTCGGCCCGGACATGCGGAACTTCCGCGACGCGTCCAAAGCCTTGATGAAGGCCGGAGCCGCCGTCATTGTGGGTTCGGAGCGGGAGATCGCCGATAATTTCGTTTCGTTCCTTTCCGATGAAGCCCGCAGGAAAAAAGCCGGAGCCGCAGGGTTGGACGTGATCAACCGCAACCGTGGCGTGGCCGACAGGATGGCCGATCGCATACTCGGGCTTGTCGGATGACCTCTGATCCGGTTTCCACCGATACTATAAAAAAACTCCTGCCCGACGCTGGCTCTAACCCGAAAATCATCCAGCTCGCCGGTGACGCATCAACACGCAGGTACTACCGCGTCAATTACGGCTCCGTCTCAAGCGTCGTCATGTCCGCAAAAGACCCGGTGGAAGTGACCAATTTCATCTCGATGACAAACCTGATGAAAAACCTCGGCGCGGATGTTCCCACGATACTTGGCGCGGATGGGGCCTGTCTTGCGCTGGAGGATTTGGGCGATACGCTTCTGCAAAACCGAATCACCGGCATGAGCCAATCGCAGATTCTGAGCGAATACCGCGCAGTGGTGGACGATCTTGTCCGCTTCCAGAGCGCAGTCTCTTCCTTTACTAACAGGAGTAACCCATGCTGGGGCCTGTCGTTCGACGTGGAAAAATTATCGTGGGAAGTGGAGTTCGCCAACACGCATTTCATTCACGGATACCTCCAGATTGCGCCGCGTCCCGGGTTGATGGAGGCTCTCGCCGAAGAGTGGAAGTGGATAATCGGCGACCTTGCGTCGGAGATGGAGACGCTGGCCCACCGCGATTTTCATTCGCGCAACATCATGGCGATTGATGGGCGGCGCGTCTGGATAGACTATCAGGACGCGCGGATGGGGCGCAGGCTATACGACTTGGCGTCGTTGCTTTTGGATCCATACGTCGCATTGTCTCCCGGCGTGATAGAGAAACTGGCGGAACATTATTACGACCGTCTCGTCGAAAACGGCGATGCCCCGTGGGATAAGGCGCGGTTCCACGAGCTTTTCGACCTGTCGGGGCTTCAGCGGATATACAAGGCGCTTGGCACTTACGGAAACCAGACGACGGTCAGAGGCGTGGATGTTTACGTCCCGTACATCGAGCCTTCCATGCGGACGCTGTTACGGATATGCCAGTCGCGCAAAGAGCTTGGGAGGTTAAGCGGAATTCTTCACGAGTTGTTCAAGTCTTCGATTTGACCACCATGTTATCCGTCAACCTTTTCCCTCCGACGAATACCGCTGTATAGACCAGCGTAGAGGCTCCGTAAACGTCATCCCGTAAAGTCTCCGCATCCACGACGGCGGCGAAATCCACTTTGGCGTTCGGTTCTTTTTCGATCATTGCGCGAAGCGTTTTGGACATCCCGGCTCGATCCCGATTTCCCGATTTCACCATCTGCGCCACGGCTTTAACCGAACGTGGAATCACCACCGCCGCCACTCTCTCTTCCGGCGTTAGCATGGAGTTGCGGGATGACAACGCCAGTCCGTCGCCAGCCCGCCGTGTGGCGACAGACACGATGCGGATGGGAAAGTTGAGGTCGTCCGTCATCCGTTTGAGGATCGCAAGCTGGTGCGCGTCTTTTTTGCCGAAGTAGGCCCGGTCGGGCTGGACGATGTTGAACAGCTTGGCCACAACCGTCGTCACGCCCCGGTAATGCCAGCGTATCCGCGCCCCTTCCAGCCGTCCCGTGAGGTCTTCGACTTCCACGCTCGTGTCGAATCCTTCCGGGTACATCGCCTCCGTTGACGGCGAGAAAAGGCAATCCACCCCCGCGTCACGGCAGATGGCGATATCCATTTTTTCGTCACGCGGATAAACGGCGAAAGCTTTGGCGCGGAACTGGAGCGGGTTGACGAAACGGGAAACGATCACAACGTCGTTCTCCTTTTTCGCGGCGCTGATGAGGGCTTTGTGGCCATCGTGCAGGTAACCGAGCGTTGGGACGAAGCCTATAGTCTTCCCCTTCGCTCGCGTCTCCCGCGACGCTTTCGTCATTTCCTTAGGGTTTTTTATAACCCGCATATCGAAAGTTCCAAACCGTTGTTGATTTACAAGAATGACAAACATTCGCTGTCATCCTGAGAGAGGCCCTGCGACCGAAGGATCAAAGTAGAATAAATTATTATTTATATAGATTCTTCGCTTCGCACAGAATGACAATAGTTCGCCCAGAATGACAAACAAGCATTTGTCATTCTGAACCCTTCGACGGACTCAGGGTAAACTCCGCGAAGAATCTGGAAGTGAAACGGCTATTTCAGGGCGACTTTCGCCTTCTCGATGGCCTCCGCCAGCGCGTCAATCTCAGCTTTTGTATTATAGAAGGCCAGCGATGGGCGCACCATGCTGGAGACTCCGTACCTTGCCATCGTCGGCTGGGCGCAATGATGCCCGGCGCGAACCGCGATCCCCTCCTTGTCGAGAAAAACGCCGATATCCTCCGTCGCAATGCCCGGGATGACGAAGGCGAGCGCCCCCACTTTGTCTTTCGTGGTTCCGAACTGGCGCAGGCCGGGTATGGCCGACAAGGCGGAGGTTGCGTATGACATCAACCCACTCTCGTATTTTTCGGCGGCCCGCAGGTCTATCCCGTTGAGATAGTCAATGGCCGCGCCCAGGCCGACGGCGTCGGCGATGTTGCCGGTGCCGGCCTCGAATTTGGCCGGAGGCTTATTGAAAGTGGTTTTTGTGAAGGTCACGTTCTCTATCATCATGCCGCCACCCTGCCACGGCGGCATCTCGTTGAGCAGTTCCATTTTGCCGTACAGGATGCCTATGCCCGTCGGGCCGAAAAGCTTGTGGCCGGAGAAAGCGTAAAAATCGGCGTCCATCTCCCTCACGTTGACCGGCAGATGCGGAACCCCCTGCGCGCCGTCAACAAGCACCGGCACGCCACGCGCGTGAGCCATCGCCGTTATCTGCGAAACAGGGACGACCGTGCCCAAAACGTTGGAGACATGGCTTATGGCGACCAGCCGTGTGCGGGGATTGAGCAGTTTGGCGAACTCGTCAAGCAGGACTTCGCCGTCGTCGCTGATAGGGATGACCCGTAGCGTGGCGCCTTTCTCCTGACACAAAAACTGCCACGGGACGATATTCGCGTGATGCTCAAGCTGGCTTATGATGATTTCATCTCCGGCGGCCACGCGCCTGCGCCCAAACGTCTGCGCCACCAGGTTTATCGCTTCCGTAGCCCCGCGCACGAAAACTATCTCGTCCGCGCTTGCCGAACCGATGAAGCCTTGAACTTTTTTACGCGCCTCTTCATATGCGTCCGTCGCCAGCATCGCCAGGTAATGGGCGCCCCGGTGGACGTTGGAATTGTCTTGCTCGTAATATTCGACGAGTTTGTCCATCACGCATTTTGGTTTCTGCGTGGTGGCGGCGTTGTCGAGCCAGATGAGCGGTTTTCCGTGGACTTGACGCTGGAGAATCGGGAAATCCTTACGGACAGCCTCCACGTCGAACGCGCTGTTGGGCGCAGGCTTCTTTGCGGGGGCGACGGCTGGTTCCGAAGCCCGCAGGAAATAGAAGGACTGCTCCAATTCGCCCGATGTCGCCATATTCGCTACGTCGGATGGAGTCATCCCGAAAGAGGCGTTTGAGATGGAGGCCACGGTTTTTACGCATGTGGCGGCGTCGAATCCTTCGGGGATAATCCCGCCGGCCTCGCCGAACATGTCGCTTAACTTTTTGTCAACGTATCCGTCGGCGACCTTCTGGATGCAACGATCGGGCTTGGTCTCGTCCCAGTTAAGATGGCTTGCAAGCTCGTCTTTGTCCATAAACGGCATGACTGGAGCGGCGGCGTCCACAAAAGGTTGCGCCAATTCGTCCAGCGCCTCCTGCGCCGCCCTGTTCATAAGGTCGGTGTAGAACTTCTCGTCCTGCAGGGGGTCTGGGGCGGGGCTATTCCCCTCCCCGGTTTCAATACTCATGGTAATAACCGGTGTCAACATTCTCAAGACAGGCCAAAGCGTCGTCCGATAGCACCGCTACCGAGAAATACATGCTCAACAGGTACGAAGCCAGAGCTTTGTCGTTTATTCCCATGAACCTTATCGAAAGGCTGTGTCCATACTCGCTGTTGAGCGCGTCGTCGCGCAGAGCTATCACTCCCTGTTCCTTCTCGCCCACCCGCAGGAGCAGTATGTCCGTGCTGGCGACGGAATGGCCGCCATTGCTCCTGTCGCTTATCTCGAGCTTGTCGCTGGGTATCAGCGGCACGCCGCGCCATGTCATGAAAGGCGAACCGTGGATCATCGTCGTGGGAGGCGGAACGCCCCGCCTCGTGCATTCCCTTCCAAACGCCGCGATAGCCATCGGGTGAGCCAGGAAAAACGCCGGACGTTTCCACACCTTCGTCAACAGCTCATCCAGATCGTCAGGGGTGGGTGGGCCTTTGCGAGTCCGAATCCTCTGCGACGGCGCGACGGAGTTCAACAGTCCGAACTGAGGGTTGTTGACCATTTCCCACTCCTTTCGCTCCTTCATTTCCAGCGTTGTGAGGCGCAACTGTTCTTTGAGCTGATCCATCGGACTGCTGTATAACTCGCTGACGCGGGTATGTATCTTCACGATGCTCTGGACGGCGCTGAGCGGGTATTCACGCGGCTCTTCCTGGTAATCCACGAAGGTTTCCGGGATCGCCGGTTCGCCCACATGCCCGGATATCATCTCGATCTTGCGGGACATTTTGCGTTTGTTGACGCGATACGTTCCCGATACCACGTTCACCCACGGCGTAAGCATACATAGCCATCGCGGCGTGATGCTCTCCATCATGGGGGCGGATTTTGTGGTGGTGGCGAGTTTGCGGGCGGCTTTCACGCCTAAGGATTGGGTGTAATCGCTGTCGCTAAGGTTTTTCATGAGACGACCTTTCCAGTTTTATGAAAACTCTGTTAAGTGTCAGGCGGGAAAAAAGAGCCATCGCGCCGTCCTCGTTAGACAGTATGATCATATGACTCTCTGCGGTTCGGCGCAACGCCGCCGCAATCCTCATCTCCCGTCGACAGTCCGCTTAATCAATCTTACGGATTAATCAGTATCGTTCCCGGTTTTCCATTATCGGCCCGTCCGATTATGGCCGACGCCGTGTCGCCGCCTTCGCGCAACCGCGACAGCAGGGCGTCCGCCTTGTCTGAAGCGACTGCGATAAGCAGGCCCCCCGACGTTTGCGGATCGCACAAAACATCCATCTGCCCCTGCGTGATGTCTCTGGATACTTCGATAAAATCCTTGACCCCTTTGTAGTTGCGCTGGCCGCCGCCCTTTGAGTCGGACTTCTTATGCGTCTCCACTCCATCGTATTTGGGGAGGCGCGAATATTCGACGACCAGCCGGACAGACGAAGCTTCCGCAATGTTTCTCGCATGGCCGAGGAATCCGAAACCGGTGATGTCGGTGCAGGCATGGGCGGAGAATTCAACCATGGCCTCCGACGCATGGCGGTTGAGCCGCATCATCGCCGTCTCCATCTCGTCGCGAAGCGCCTGTTCGAGGTGATGTATATTCAGCGTCGAGGAGAGCAGGGAGTGATCGTGCCTTGCGATATTGTTCAAAATGCCGACGCCGAGTTTTTTTGTGAGAATAAGCGCGTCGCCGGGTTTGGCTCCCTGATTTGTTATCATCTTCCGGGGATCAACCAGCCCTGTCACCGCAAGGCCGTATTTTGGCACGCTGTCATCCACGCTGTGGCCGCCGATGATTAACGCCCCGGCCTCCCGCACGACATCAGCGCCGCCTCTTAATATCTCTCTGGCGACGTCCATTCCAATCGAGCAGGATATCGCTATTATATTCAGCGCGGTTATCGGCCGCGCGCCCATCGCGTAGATATCCGAAAGCGAGTTGGCGGCGGCTATTTTGCCGAAGGTGTAAGGGTCGTCAACAATCGGGGTGAAAAAGTCCACTGTCTGAACGATGGCGAGGTCTTCGGCGATTTTGTACACACCGGTATCGTCACCGATCCCCGTGCCGTATAAAAGGTTGGGGTCGGAGAATGGCGCAATACCTTCGAGAGCCATTTTTAGGTCCTCCGGACCTAATTTAGACCCTCAACCACCCGATGTGGATAGTCTTGTCAGAAGAATTTTTTTATCGTCCATCGTTATAATTTACGTTCTTTGGCTGTATTTAACAAGCATCGTTCAATGCGCTGTTCCCTCTTTGTTTCCCGCTTCTTCCGCCGCAACCGGAGAGATTGTCATGGCGGCAAGCCCCGCGAGGCCAAATGCGGCAACGCCATGTTTTTTAAAAAATCCCCCTATCCATTATTCGTTGACGCTTTTGCTTTCAGCATCCATTTTCTTCGCTTCCTGATAGTCCTCCTGCTTTTCAAGATTGTGGAAGTTATGCGCTCCGTTCGATTACTATCATGTCACCGCCTGGGAAAACCTGTCAATAAAGCCTTTGCATTCAAGTAGATGCTTGATTAATAGGGTAATGGAATGTTCAGGGTGGAAAAAAGAGACCTTTGCATAATCCATTGCGCTAGCAATTTTGTCATTCTGAGCGCTTGAGTTGTCATTCTGAACGAAGCGTCATTCTGAGCGCACGACCATTGTCATTCTGAGCAACGCGAAGAATCTATCAAATAGAATGTTCTATTCTACTTTGATCCTTCGGTCGGGGACTCCCTCAGGATGACAAAAACGGACTCCCTCAGGATGACAAAACATGGAAATCGTTTGATTATGCAAAGCTCTCGTTGGAAAAAATGGCAAGATATTGCGGCTACCTCTCCGGGTTGCGCGGTTTCTTTTATGCTATTATTTGCGAACCGCCGTTTGACCTGAAAAAATATGACAAATACTCGTTTTGCTAACAGGCGGATTTTTACATTGGAGGTTTGTTTCCCATGACCGTGGCCACGACTGAAAGTTACATACAAAAGCTTTTCGCCGAACGTATCGGCGGCGCCCGGTTCGGGCTGGAAAACGTGATCTACAAGTTCGAAAAAATCAAACGCGCCAAACGGGCCGCAATGGCCGCAAACCCGGGCGTGGAGCTGATAGACCTCGGCGTGGGCGAGCCGGACGAGATGGCCTTCGCCCCCGTTGTCACAACCCTGCAAAAAGAGGCTGAAAAGCCGGAGAACAGGGGATACTCCGACAACGGAATTCAGGAGTTCAAGGACGCCGCCGTCCGTTACATGAAAAACGTCTTCGGCGTGGACGGGCTTGATCCGGCGACGGATGTCAACCATGCGATAGGCTCCAAACCCGCGCTTGCGATGATGCCGGTGGCGTTCATCAACCCCGGCGACTACATGGCGCAGACTGTGCCCGGCTACCCGGTGACGGCCACGCACACGAAGTATCTCGGCGGACAGGTTATCAACCTGCCGATCACGTCGGCCAACAATTTCATGCCCGATCTGGATTCCATACCCGACTCCGCGAGGGAGCGGTTGAAACTTTTGTACATCAACTACCCCAACAACCCGACCGGCGCGCAGGCTACGCCCAAGTTTTACGAGAAGGTTATCCGGTTCGCCGCCGACAACAAGACTGTCGTCATACAGGATGCGGCCTATGCCGCGTTGACCTACGGGTCCAAGCCTTTCAGCTTCCTCTCCATGGACGGCGCCAAAGATGTGGGGGTGGAGATACACTCCCTTTCCAAGTCGTACAACATGACCGGATGGCGTATGGCGTTCGTGACCGGCAACCCGCTTGTGGTTAAAGCGTTCGCCACGGTTAAAGACAACTGCGACTCCGGCCAGTTCATCGCCATCCAGAAAGCGGCCGTAGCCGCGCTGGACAACCCGTGGATAACGGACAAAATCGTCGCCAAATACGAACGCAGGCTCAAACTGCTAGTCGAAGCCTTGCGGTCGGCGGGGCTGGACGCGAAGGTTCCGGCAGGCACGTTCTATCTGTATGTGAAGGCTCCGAGTGGGGTCGAGGGCGGCCCGTCGTTCCCCACGGCGGAGGATTTCTCGCAGTGGATGATAACGGAGAAGCTCATATCCACCGTGCCGTGGGACGACGCTGGAGCGCATGTCCGGTTCTCTGTCACGTTCCAGTCGAAAGGCGAATCGGACGAGCAGAGAGTGATGAGCGAGATTCAGCGGCGGCTCGCGGGCGTGAAATTCGTTTTCAATAAATAGCCATTGCTTCGATGGTAAAGGTTTTCCTGTCCCTCGGCGCGAATCTGGGGGACAGGGTCTGGGCGATTGACAAAGCTATCGGCCTGATACTTTCGGAAGAGGGGATAACGGACGCTGGGCGTGGCCGGTTTTACGAAACGGAGCCACAGGGGATAAAAGATCAACCCTGGTTCCTGAATACGGCCATTGCGATAAATACAGACAAACCGCCGTCAGTCCTTCTCGGTTTTCTTCAGGGGGTCGAGAAGGCCGTTGGGCGCGTTGGGGGCGAGGCCGGAGGGCCGAGGGTTGTTGATATAGATATCATTTTTTACGGATCGCAAACGGTAAACGCTCCGGG
>JADGAO010000055.1:14038-15728 GCA_015231995.1 Nitrospinota bacterium
AACCCGTTCCTTGAAAAATTCTACAAAGACATGCAGGGCTACGCGTTCCACACGCAAATGGCCTTTCTCATCTCACGCTACAAACAATTGGCCGAACACGCCCAGATAGACCTTTTCAACCGTCTCACCGTGTGCGATTACATTTTCGAGCGTGACCTGATTTTCGCCCGCCTCAACCTTAGCGAAGGCGAGATAAAGCTGTACACCGAGATTTACAGGTTGCTGGCCAAACAGATTCCAAAACCCGATCTTGTGGTATATTTACAGGCGGATACCTCGACACTGCTCAAACGTATAAAAGAACGCGGGCGTCCGATGGAGAGATCCGCCCCGGAAGAATATATAGACAGGGTGAACAGGGCCTTCAACGAGTTTTTCTTCAACTATCGCGAAGGGCCTCTGCTCATCATAAACACGGTTCATATAGATTTCGTGGCAAACGACGACGACCTGGAGATGATCGCCGGAAAAGTTATGGGCGACGTGAAAGGCCAGGAGTATTTAAACCCGCTCGGATCCGTGTAGGACCGGGACGGAAAAGGAGACACTTAAGAGCATCCGTTAACGCGCCGCCTGGCGGCCCCGCCTGGATCCGTGGAAACTTGCGGACCGGGACGGCTCCATTCCATGCACAGCCACCGCCCGTCTATTAGACGGGATTGATCGTCGTGGAGCCTCACCCGCAAAACGTTTCCGCTCATTCCGGCAAACCGTCCGGCCCTTGAACACTGGAGGGAAAAAATGAGCGAAGAAAAAGTCACCATAACCCGTCTGAAGGGTATGAAGGCCAAGGGGGAGAAAATCACCGCCCTCACGGCGTACGATTACGTCTTCGCAAGGCTTGCCGACTCCGCCGGGGCGGATATCGTTCTGGTCGGCGACTCGCTTGGCATGACGTTCCGTGGGGAAGAAAACACATTAAAAGTCACCGTGGACGACATGGCGTACCACACACGCGCCGTACGCCGTGGGTTAAAACGCGCGCTTCTTGTGACGGACATGCCGTTTCTTTCGTGCCACAGCGGGATCGAAAAAACGGTGGAAAATGTGGGACGGCTGGTGTCCGAAGGGGCCGAGGCCGTGAAAATCGAAGGCGGGCGCGACATGGCCGGGACAGTGGAACACCTCGTCCGCGCCGGCATACCGGTGATGGGGCATATCGGGCTGACCCCGCAATCCATCCATCAGTTAGGTGGATTCAAGATACAGGGAAAAGGCGGCGAAGGGGCGAAATTGAAAGACGCGGCCAAAGCTATTGCGGAAGCGGGCGCGTTTGCGATAGTGCTGGAGTGTGTCCCTGCTCCTCTTGCCGAAGAGATAACCAGAGAGTCGCCCATACCCATCATCGGGATAGGCGCCGGGCCGAAGTGTGACGGGCAGATACTCGTCACCAACGACGTGCTGGGGCTTACTCCGGGCGCGTCGCCGAAATTCGTGAAGAAATACGCCGACCTTTCGCGGCTGATGGTGGAGGCGATGGGAGAGTATGTGGCGGAAACGAAATCAGGCGCGTTTCCCGGCGAAGAACACAGCTACCACGAGAAGACACGGCACCTGAAAGCGATTTAGGTTTATGCGCGAGGGGAGTGGGGGCTGGTAAACCCGCCCGAATTGTCCTTTCTCCCCCTTAACAAAGAGAGCTTTGCATAACAAAACGATTTGCATATTTTGTCATCCTGAGGGAGCCTCA
>JADGAO010000056.1 GCA_015231995.1 Nitrospinota bacterium
CTTCGCTTCGCCCTGCAAATGTACAAGAACACCTCGAACAGCGTTTGTCGCTTCTGTTTTACCATTTGGCGACAGCCATATAAAGCCAGATTCCGAAGTTGAATTTGGATTTTGTGTTCAATCGTTGAGACGGGAAAATTAAATCATCGGTTTTTATAGACGATCCGTTGTAGGGGCGACCCGGTGGGTCGCCCCTACCTGGAACGGCGGGGTGAAGAACACCCACGCCGAGCATTTGAGAGACAACCACGGAAAATCCAGAACACTTTCGCGCATTCACCTACCGACCGGCGCCAGTTATTCCGGCGGTTTTTTTCCTGTCAGCCGCTGGATGTCTATGCCGTAGAACTTGATTTTCTCCTGCAAGTTCTTCCTGGCAAGGTCAATAGCTTCCGCTGTGTGCGATATGTTGCCCTGATACTTGGCCAACGCCCGTTCGATGTAACTCTTCTCCCAGGCGGATTTGGCCGCGCGGAACGAAGGGATGGAGCCAGGCTCCGCCTCCACCTCCATTCTAAAAACGCCTCGCCCAGTCCCGCGTATGTTCTCCGGAAAATCGGATAGGCCCACCACGCTCCCCTGCGCCAGCGCCACGGCCCGTTCGATCACGTTCTGAAGCTCGCGCACGTTGCCGGGCCAGTCGTACGCGGTCAGGCAGGCTATCGCCTCGTCCGTGAAAGAGGCCATCGGCTTGTTCATCTCCAGCGCGTAGCGTTCCAGAAAATGATAGGCAAGCAGTGGGATGTCCTGAACCCGTTCCCGAAGTGGCGGAGACTCGATGGTGATGACGTTGAGCCTGTAATAGAGGTCTTCGCGGAAAGTCCCTTTTTCCACCTCCGCCTTGAGGTTTTTGTTCGTGGCGGAAATGATGCGCGTATCGGTTTTTATGGTCTTGGTTCCGCCGAGCCGCTCGAACTCGCGCTCCTGTATGACGCGCAGTAGCTTGACCTGCACGGAAAGCGGTATTTCGCCTATCTCATCGAGGAACAGAGTTCCTTTATCGGCCAACTCGAACCTGCCTTTGCGTTGGGCGATGGCCCCGGTGAACGAGCCTTTCTCGTGGCCGAATAGCTCCGATTCCAGCAGTGTCTCCGGCAGGGCCGCGCACGAGACTTTGACGAACGGCCCTTTTGCGCGTGGGCTTTTGGAGTGTATGGCGCGGGCTATCAGTTCCTTTCCGGTGCCGGAATCCCCCGTGATCAGCGCGGTGGAGCTGGTTTTGGCGACGTTCTCAACCATCTTGTATATTTTCTGTATCGCCTGGCTACCGCCAATGAACCTGTCGTATTTGAGCGCCCTGTCGAGTTCCTCTCGCAGGAGGCTGTTCTGCGAACGGATGTCGAGTATCTCGAATATCTTTTTGACCGTGACCGTAACCTCGTCCGGCTCGAACGGGCGTAGCAGGTATGTGTAGGCGCCGCGTTTGATGGCCTCGATGGCCGTGGGTATGGAGCCGTAGGCGGTGACGAAGACCACTTCGATCTCCGGCCACTCCTGTTTTATCTTGTCCAACAACTCCAGCCCGTTCATCACCGGCATCATAAGGTCGGTTATGACGATGTCGTAATGGAGGGAGGAAAGCTTGGCGAGCGCGGAGACGCCTCCGTCAGCGGTGTCGTACTCACAGCCGTTCCTTTCCATCATCAGGGAAAGGAAGTCGAGGTTCTCCTGATTGTCGTCAACCAGAAGTATTTTTCTTCCGCTCATGGCCCCGTCTCCAGTTTTGGCGTGGGTTGTCATCCTGAGGGAGCTCCTTCCTCGCTTACGCTCATCAGGACAAGCTCTGGCGACCGAAGGATCAAATAAAAACAGATTCTTCGCTGACGCTCAGAATGACAATATTGCGAAATCGCTGACTTATGCAAAGCTTTTCTTGCTAAGGAGGGGTTAAATCAACCCTCGCTCTTTATACCATTCCAACGTCCGTTTCGCGCCATCGGCAAGGCCGACTTTCGGCGTATATCCAAGCTCGGCCTTCGCCCTCTCGATAGAGAACGCGCGGTTCTTCACGAAAAAATCCACACGCCTGCGGAAAATGGGCGGCTCTATTTTAAACGGCCTGCATACCGCCTCGCACATTATGGCGGCCAGCATCACCGGCCAGCGTGGAATCGCCATGCCGGAAAGCGTTACGCCAGCCTCCTTGGCTATCGCGTCCACCCATTCCGACAGGGTGACATGCTTTTCGCCGCCGATGATGTAAACACGTCCCGGCGCGGCTTTCGACTCGTACGCGAGGATTATACCCTCCACCAGGTCGTCAACGTAAACCGGATGGGCGAGCGTTTTTCCATCGCCGATCATGCGAAACTTGCCGTTTGCGATAAACCTGAACAGTTTTAGCATACGCATGTCCCCCGGCCCGTAAACCATCGCGGGGCGGACAACCATCACCTCAAGGTTGTCTTTGCCGTTGTACGAAAGCGCGGCCTTCTCCCCCTCGGCTTTCGTCACCTGATAAATGTCGGTTCCGGCGCAGGGCGAATCTTCGTTTGCCGGTGGATTTTTTATATCGCCCATCACGCCGGTCGTGGAGACGTGAACAACGCGCTTTACGCCGAGTTTTAGAGCGGACTCCATCAGGCGTTTGACGGCGTGGACATGGAGCTCCCAGAATTCCGGGTTCGGCAAACCAGCCTTGCGCACGATGGAGGCGAGATTGATGAGGCCCGACGCGCCGTCCATGAGCCAATCGCAAACTTCCGGGTCACGCAAATCGCCAGTGTATATCTCCGCCTTGAGCGAGCGGAAGAAGTCGTCGTCGCGCCCATTTCTTACGAGTACGCGCAGTTTGTATCCGCGTTTGGCAAGCGATGAAAGCAGGTTCTTGCCGATAAACCCCGACGCGCCCGTCACCACGATTCTGTTGGAAGAGGCGTCCACCACAACGCGTTCGGGTTTATGTTTTGCGTCGGCGCCGGATTTGCGGCAGGTGGGGCAGTCGTCGTCGGCCATTATTGCTTTAACGCCTCTGTGTGTCTTTGATTAGCGGTTGTTCCAGGGTTTAGCCGAAAAGCTCGGAGTGCGACCCTGTGCGAAAGAGTTCCAACACTCCCGGGCGGAGGCGGTATATCAGTAGCCAGTCCGGACGGATGTGAAGCTCCCTGCATCCGCTCCAGTCGCCGGTAAGGGCGTGGTCTCGATGCTTACTGTCCAAAGGCTCGTCATTTATCAGCCGTTCCAGCGTGTCGAACAGGTCATCGGGGCGATGCCTTCCCGATCCTGCGATCCTTTTGATATCCGCCTTGAACCGTGAGGAGCGGATTATCTCGCGCACGCCTCATTCCACTCGCTTTTTAGCCGCTCCAGAGTCACCTTTTCGCCTTCGCCTTTTGTCAATTCATCTATCGCCGCCCCGGTTTGGGCGTTTGGAACCTTGACATCGAACGGAAGCCCCCTTTGTGCGATGGCCTGATAGAGGAACAGCCTGATGGCGTCGCTCATGTTCAGACCAAGGCTCTTGAACAGCCTGTTGGCTTCGCGTTTGGTTTTCGGGTCAATCCGGGAGCGTATCATCGTATCCGCCATTATCCGCATGCCCTCCATATCATTATAGCTACATTGTAGCACAGGGTAGGGATATCCATCAGCCCGCCCCTTAGCGTCGGCCATTATCTGATCAGAAGGTTGTCCCTGATGAACGTGGACAGATAGTTAACCGGCGCGCCCATTACGGTTTTGCGCGTGAGCATGTCGCAAGTGTCGCATGGGGCGAGACCATTGACGTTGCGCTCCTTCATGCGCTTTCGCATACCGCGCATAGCTTCGTTGTTCCAGACGCTGGCGACGGAATCCACCGACACGTTGCCGATCTTTATCTTGCAGAAAAAGTCCTGCGGGCACGCGGCCACTTCGCCGTCGTAGAGAATGGTCATCGAGTACCAGAGGAACGTGCAGGGGGTGAACCGCGAATCGGGCTTTGCGTTGAGTCCGTCGCCGAATTGCGACAAATCCCCGGCCCAGTTGTGGGGCGTGCGCACGACAAACCGGTCCAGCGGCAGGCCGTCGAAATTTTTGCGGAACGCGGCTAACCTCGCAACCTTGCCATCCGCCTCTTCGCCAAGCTCCATCACCTGCACAATCGTGAACGGCCCTTTGCCCATATTTTTCTTCAGTTCGAGCAGTCCGCGTATGTTGGCGATCGTCATGTCGAAGTCGCCTCCGATACGGTTTTTTTCGTACACTTTCTTCGTGTATCCGTCCACGGAGAAAGAGATGTAGGTAAGCCCAGCCTCGATAAGCGCCTTGGCGCGGTCTTCCGTAAGCAGTCCCGCGTTGGTGTGGAGCCGCGACTTGATCCCCTTGCGTGTCAGCGTCTCCACCATCTCCGGCAGGCGGGGGTGGATGAGCGACTCGCCACGGTGAAACAGGTTTATGTCGTTGACGGAGCCTTCAAGCTCGTTGATGATTTTGTGGAACAGCTCCATCTTCATCAGACCCTTCGGAGTGGGAGCGTCCATCCCATGCGGGCAGTATCCGCACGCGAAATTGCACGACGGCGTTGGCTCCAGCCATACACGCGCCGGAAGGTGGGAAACCGTCTCGACCCTGCGCATATACGAAAGATAGGCCGAGCCGAGCCGCTTGATGATGTTCAACCGTGACACGTTCAGATTTTCCTCAATATATGCCGGATCGTGCCTGGCCTGAAAAGCTTGTGTATCCGCGACGGCGAAAGATAGCTCAAATACTGGTTGAGCGGGCTTATGCACGTCACCCAGCAAATGGGATGCCGGCCTTCTTTTATATCCTTGCGGACATCGGTGGCAGACGGCGAGAACCATAGCTCGCCAAACGGTTTTTCGACAAGATTCCCGATCTTCTTGAACGCGACGGGGCATGGATAAAGGTCGCCGTTGGGGTGTATCTGCGCCGAGGTGAACCCGGCCACGCAACGGTATTTGTAAAGCTCCTCCGGCTTTTTGAGATACGTTTCGAACTCCTCGAAGTATTCCCGCTGATGCGGCAGAAGATCGGCGTAATCGCGGAAAAGTATTTCCATCTGTTCCCGCAGGATGGGCAGTTTGTCGTCGGGCATGATGAGGCTCCGGTCGGGCGCGTATTTGTCGAACGTGTTGGTCATCTCCACGGTCAACCCAGCCACTCCAGCCTCGCGCGCGCGTTTGGCGATACCGGAAAGCTCGCCTACATTGCGGGCGTTGATAGTCGTGTTGAAAAACACCTTTATCGAAGGTTTAACCGCCTTGAGGTTTGCGACGCCTTTAAACACATGATCGAATGCCCCATCCACCCCGCGTATGCCGTCGTGCGTGGCGGAGTTGTCGCCATCGAGCGATATGTACAGCATGTCCAGCCCGCTGTCGGCGATTTTCCGGGCGATCTTCTCGTTTATCAAAAACGCGTTGGAGTTGCCGCCCACCTTCATGCCACGGCTTTTGGCGTGAGCGATAAGCTCGTACACCGTTTTTTGCAGGAACATCTCCCCGCCGGAAAACGACAGATGCCGCACACCCGCGTCCGCCAGATCGTCAACTATCTTTTTCTGCTGTTCGAGAGTGAGCGTGTTTTTACGGATTTCGGGCAGAGGCGTTTTCCATATGTGGCAGTGCAGGCACTTGAGGTTGCAGTGGTACGTCAGTTCCCACTGAACCTTCATCGGGCCGCATATCGGCGTGACACTGCCGGCCTTGAACCGCGCCAGGTTTAATAACTGAGTTAAAAGAGCCATTAATTTTCGCCTAAATATTTTCTCCCCCTTAACAAGGGGGAGTGGCGCGAAGCGCCGAGGGGGTTTAATTCACCCTTATCGCCTCGTTACCGCCCAAATGCCGTCTAAAGGAGAATTAAACCTCCCCCGCCGCTTTGCGGCGACCCCTCCTTACTAAGGAGGGGGTTTGGGCGCCAACCTCATGCGACCACGTGGAAACGGGAAATTAGCTGTCGCCTGATTTTGACAACCGAATATTCAAAGGGGTTTATCTTTTTACCGCAGGTTTTCGTAGGCGGACGCTATCTTTTTGTCGAACATCTGGCGGTTGAAGTTTTTCTCCACAAAATCTTTTCCGCGTCCTCCAAGCCTTTCACGCAGTTCCTTATCTTTTAATAGTAACAGAATGCCCTCGGAATACGCCAACTTTTCAGGTTTGGCCAGAACCGCGATATCGCTGTTCAACACCTGCGTGTGAGTGGGAAGGTCTGTCGCCACAACTGCTTTACCGGTTTTCAGATAGGTGTAAATCTTAAGCGGAGTGTTCGTCCCTTTCACTCGTGGCGACAGCAGGATGTCAGCCATCTCGTAAAACAACTGCATCCATTCCGGCCCTTTGTGGCCCGTGAAAATAACGTTTGCAGAGATACCCAGCGTTTCCGCTTTGCGCCGGTATTTTTCGACATCCGCCTCCGACCCGCCCACTATCACAAAAACCGCCAGCGGCTCGCGTTTGACAACTTCCCCGGCGGACTCGATCATAAGGTCGCCGCCCTGATACGGTTCCAGATTGCCTGTATAGACAACGGTAAGACGGCCTTCGCCGATTCCCAATTCTTTCTTCAACCTATCGGCTGTATACCCCTGCGGCGGCGCTGGCGGCTCCATAGGGATATCTTCCACCTGATGCACCTTTCCGGCGGGAACGCGTTTGACGGCGGCCTCGGTAAGGCTCTGGCAAACGGTGATTACCACCTTCGCGCTGGTCAAGGCCGAAGTCTCCATCCATGTAAACAGTCGCAGTAACATCCCATCGCCGATAAACCCGCTGTACCGCAACTGGTCGGACATCACAGAATCCATGTCGAACACAAAAGGCGTACGGAACAGCCAGCATAACGGCCACGCGATGAACGCGGAGTCTTCCACGGCGTGAACCG
The DNA here is from genome assembly GCA_015231995.1 of Nitrospinota bacterium. Classification (GTDB taxonomy): domain Bacteria; phylum Nitrospinota_A; class UBA7883; order UBA7883; family JACRLM01; genus JADGAO01. The sequence continues at coordinate 6,829 of JADGAO010000056.1, forward strand.
CGTCGTACCTGCGGGTGAACAGTAGCCAGAAGGCGTGAAAGAACATCACCGCGTCGTAAACAAGTTTTTCTTTGGACGGGCCGATGGGCGCTTTTTTAACGCCGGGCACACGCGCCACGCGATGGATGGAGACGTTGGGAATCTCGACATCCTCCCCGTGCGGATAGACGAGCAGGTCAACCGAATGCCCCAAACCGGACAAAGCCGTGACGACGTTACGGACATTTATCGGGGTTCCCCTCGCCTCGAAAAAAGGCTGTGGGGCGAGAAAAAGTATCCGCATCAGAGAGCCGCCGTCATCGGGTCATTTATTCTGACCGCCATCGTGATGATGTGGCTTGTAGTCGGTCAGGTCTTTACCGGAGAGGCTCATCTGCGCGGGCAGAAGCGGATCGCCCGGAAGATGACCCGTCAAGAGAAGGTTCCAGTAAACGTATTTGAAAGCCATTTTCCCCCAATGGTTCAGCCGCGTTTCCTTGAGCAGGGAAAACGGCCCAAGAACCGCCAGCGGGAACTGGCCCGGCAGAGGCTCCGTGTCGTAATTGAAATCGAACAGGAGGGCCTTGTGGTAGCCGGATTCTATGAAACAGTTGGAATGGCCGTCGAAATCGGGCAATGGCTCCTTCCCATCCAGCTCGCGCAGGAAATTGGCCTCCACAATCTCCGCTTCGAAATGCGCCACGGAACCGGCCTTTGATGTCGGGACGTTCGTGCAGTCGCCGAGGACGTAGATGTTGTCGGCCTTCCTGCTCTTCAGGGTTCTTTCGTCGGTGACGGCGTAACCCATCCCGTTGCCCAGCCCTGACTCCTCTATCACGTCCGGCCCCAGGTTCGGCGGGATGGATGCGAGAAAATCATACTCCACCTTTTCGCCGGAGAAAGAAGTTAAGACCCTTTTCTCATGATCCACCCCGCTTACCGCAAAGTTGGGGACGATCTTTATCCCCTTCTCCTCCGCGATGTTCATCAGAGCCTTGCTGGCAAGCGGTTTGGTGAACGCCCCTGTAAGCGGCGTGACAAGAGAAATCTCCACCCTGTCGCGGATGCCTTTGAGGGTGAAATAATAGTCGGCCAGAAAAACGTATTCGATGGGCGTCACCGGACATTTGATGGGCATATCCGCGATGTTCATGATAAGCCGCCCGTCAGTAAAAGCGTCCAGGGCTTTCTGCATCGCAAGCGCGTCTTCCACCGTGTAGTACATGAAGGCGTTTTTGCCGATCGCTTCCGGCAAACCCTCCACCTCCGACGCCCTCGCGTCGCACCCCAGGGCGATGATTAGCCAGTCGTAATCGTAATCCCCCTCGCTGGTCTCGACGGTCTTGTTCTTGTGGTCGATGAGTTTGATCTCGGCGTTGAGAAACCGGACTCCCTGCGGCAGATGCCGGGTTATCGGTTGCGTCACGTCCTCTTTGTTTTCGTAGCCGTAGAGTTTGAAAGGGAGGAAAAGGAAGCCGGGCTGGTAATAATGCTCCTTCGCCTTGTCAATGACGACGATAGACCAGACTCTCGGATCGAGTTTGGCCGAAAGCGTGTTGGCGAGGATGGTGCCGCCTGTTCCCGCGCCCAGAATCACCAGTTTTTTCATATTATTTCACTCCCGGATTTGTGGCATGCGTATATCGTATAGGAAAACTGCGGTTGGAAAAAGACGTGTTGTTATTTTCTGCATTCTATCCTTTTCTCTTCCTTGGCGAGGAGAGTTTTGCGTAAGTCAACGACTTCCAGAGTTTGTCATCCTGAGGGAGTCCTCGACCGAAGGGTCAGCGTTGTCATTCTGAGCGCACGACCATTGTCATTCTGAGGCGGAGCCGAAGAATCCATCGAAAAGAAGATTATATTATACTTTGATCCTTCGGTCGCCAGAGCTCCCTCAGGATGACAAAATATGGGAATCGTTCGATTATACAAGGTCTCCTTAGCACGAGGTGGCTCCAAAGGAGCCGGGGGAAGCAGGGGGGGGGACGGCGGGGTGAAGAACACCCCGCCGAGCGTCCACTTCTACGGAACTTACTTCTTATCCTTGTCGCTATCCACGAACTCCGCGTCAACCACGTTGTCCTTCTCGCCGGAGCTTCCGGCTCCGCCTGCGCCATGAGAGCCGTCAGTTGGGCCGGCGGCGGACGCCTTCTGGTAGATGGCTTCCGCCAGTTTGTGGCTGGCAGTCTGCAGTGTCTCCAACGCGGTACGCATGACAGCGGCGTCTCTGGAGTCGGTGGCCTTGCGGGCTTCTGCAAGCGCGTCTTCCAGTTTTTTCCGGTCGTCGTCGCCTATCTTGCTTCCATGCTCTTTAAGGGTCTTCTCCGTCTGATAGACGAGGGAGTCGAGCTGGTTGCGCAGTTCCGCGACCTCTCTTGCCTTCTTGTCGTCCTCTTCGTGGGCGCGGGCGTCGTCCACCATCTTGTTGATATCATCGTCCTTCAGGCTCGACGATCCTTCGATGGTGATCTTCTGTTCCTTGCCCGTCCCCTTGTCTTTGGCGGAGACGTGGACGATGCCGTTTGCGTCTATGTCGAACGTCACTTCAATCTGCGGCACTCCACGAGGCGCGGAGGGGATTCCCTCCAAGTGGAACCGGCCAAGCGTGCGGTTATCAGCCGCCATCTGGCGTTCGCCCTGCTGGACGTGTATCTCCACGGAGGTCTGGTTGTCCGCCGCTGTGGAGAAAACCTCGCTTTTGCGTGTGGGGATGGTGGTGTTGCGCTCGATGATGCGGGTCATCACGCCGCCCAACGTCTCTATGCCAAGCGACAACGGGGTGACGTCGAGCAGAAGGATGTCTTTCACCTCGCCGCCAAGCACGCCAGCCTGGACAGCCGCGCCAAGGGCCACAACCTCGTCGGGGTTGACGCCTTTGTGCGGCTCTTTGCCGAAATAGTCGCGCACGAGTTTTTCCACCATCGGCACGCGGGTGGAACCGCCCACCAGTATGGCTTCCTGTATCTCGGAGGGCTTCAACGCCGCGTCGGACATGGCGCTTTCCACCGGACGGCGGGACTTGGTCACCAGGTCGTCAATCATCCCCTCGAATTTTGCGCGTCCGAGCGTTACATTCATGTGGCGCGGGCCGGAGGCGTCCGCCGTGATGAAGGGCAGGTTGATGGTGGCCTCCGGGCTTTGCGAAAGCTCTATCTTGGCCTTCTCGGCGGCCTCTTTTAGCCGCTGGAGCGCCATCACGTCTTTGCTGAGGTCTATCCCGTTGTCCTTCTTGAACTCGGAGATCAGCCAATCTATGACCCTCTGGTCGAAGTTGTCGCCGCCAAGATGCGTGTCGCCGTTGGTGGCTTTCACTTCCACCACGTTGTCGCCGACTTCCAGCACCGATATGTCGAACGTGCCGCCGCCAAGGTCGTACACGGCCACAATCTCGTCTTTTTTCTTGTCCAGCCCATACGCAAGCGCGGCGGCGGTAGGCTCGTTGATGATCCTTTTCACGTCAAGCCCGGCGATTTTGCCGGCGTCTTTGGTAGCCTGCCGTTGAGCGTCGTTGAAATAGGCGGGGACGGTGATGACCGCTTCCGTCACCTTCTCGCCGAGGTATGCTTCGGCGGCGGCCTTAAGCTTCATCAGTATCTGGGCGGATATTTCTTCTGGAGACTGCTGTTTGCCGCGTATCTCCACCATCGCTTTGCCGCCGGGCCCGGGCACTACTTTGTACGGAACGAGCTTCATTTCCTGCGACACTTCGTTGTGATGTCTGCCCATGAAGCGCTTTATCGAGAACACCGTGTTCTCGGCGTTGGTTATGGCCTGGTTCTTGGCCGCCTGACCCACGAGCCTGCCGCCGTCTTTTGTGAACGCGACGACCGACGGAGTTGTCCTGGAACCCTCCTGGTTGACGATAACCTTCGGTTCGCCGCCTTCCATAACGGCCACAACCGAATTGGTGGTTCCGAGGTCAATGCCTATAATCTTGCCCATCTTACTGTTTTCCTTCCTCGTTCCGGCTTGGGGTCCGGCGTTTATAAGTTAAAAACGATTTAAAACATCAAATCTTCTGGTTGCCTTATAAGACCGCTGGAAAGCCGCGTCAAGGTGGAAAGTGAAAATATTTATATCTATTTTCGAAGGAGACTGCGGCCAGGGCTGACACCCAACTCTCACCGAACCTTGACAGAACTTTGATTTTAACGCCAGCCTTGCTACAATCAATCCATGAACAAGACAATATCTTTTCAAGCCGACGAGACGCTTGAGCTATCCGTTGAACGGGAGTGCAGGCTTTCGGGAGAAACCCGCGATGAGTTCATAAAAGACGCAATCGAGCGGCAACTTCTGCTGAACGCCTTTGAAAGGGCGAGGGAACTTCTTGTCCCGATCGGAAAAACTCTCGGCTATCATACGGACGAGGATGTATTCCGCGACCTGGCGTGAAGATATTCCTCGACACCAACGTTTTGGTTAGTGCGCTCTTTTCCGCCAGCGGCTCATGCGCCGAGGTCTTTAGAACCGTATCCAAAAGCAAGAGGTTCAAGCTTGCGATCAGCGATCATGTTTTAGAAGAGCTTTCCAGGGCAATTGTCCGTAAAAGCAAAATTCCACTAGACCATCCGGCGCTTCATGAGCTTTTCACCGAATTGGGCAAGCATGAAATTGTCCCTTCTCCGTCCGCCACTGCGGATGTTTTTGTAAGAGACCCAAAAGACATTCCCGTCTTGGTGGCGGCCATTGAATGCGAGGCGGACATTTTGATAACAGGCGACAACGATCTTCTGGTTCTTGGAACCGTGAAGAATATGAGAATCATGAAACCCCGCAATTTTGTTGATCTATTCGTGTCTGGATACCATTAAGGCTTTTAAACGGACGGGTATTCCAATGCCTTCCCTCAAATTAACGGCGATGGATGGTGTTCGCCGGACTGGTCAACTTGTGTAAAGGGGAGGACAAGGTTTTTGATATCAGCTCCGGCGGCGTCTAATATTCACTAATCATTGACTGGCGGAAAATGAGCAACCTTGCGCTTCTTGCCATCTGTTTTGGAATGGGCGTATTGTTACGAAAAACGGAACGCCTACCGGAAAACACTACCGCCGTCCTAAACGCGTTCATCATCCACGTTTCCGTTCCGGCTTTGACTATTCTTAGCGTCCACAACCTCAAACCGGACGCAAAACTCATATATCCGATCCTCATGGCCTGGGTTCTTTTCGCGCTTGGGGTGGGGTTTTACAAGGCCGCCTCGCGGTTCCACTCCATGTCCGACGCCACGTTGGGTGCGTTGATCCTGACCGGGGCGATGGGCAATACGGCTTTTGTGGGCCTGCCGATGATCGAGGCGTTTTACGGCAAAGAGGGCCTACCCATCGGGATATTGGCCGACCAGATGGGGACGTTTCTGGTTTTATCCACATTGGGGATCGTGACTGCCGCAAGACTCTCCGGCTCTGATATTTCCAACGGGACTATCGTCAAAAGGATTGTCCTGTTCCCGCCGTTTCAATCGTTGCTTGCCGGGGTTCTGCTCATACCGATGGACTTTCCGTTTTGGGCGGAAGATGTTTTGTCCAAGCTTGGGGCGACACTTCCGCCGCTTGCGCTTCTCTCTGTGGGGTTTGCGCTCCGGCTAAGCCATATCCGGGGACAGGAGGCCAGCCTCGCCATCGGGCTTTTATACAAACTCATCGTCGGCCCGGCGGCTCTTTACCTGCTTTTCATCGTCCTGCTTGGGGCGGATGGGCTTACGGCGCAGGTCACGATTTTCGAGGCGGCCATGCCGCCGATGATAGTCGGCGGGATAGTGGCGATGGAGTACGGGTTAAACCCACGGCTTGCGGCGCTTATGGTTGGGGTGGGAATACCCCTTTCGTTTGCGACGCTTTCGGTATGGAGCTGGATATTGCAGGGGGTGTGAGGATGTGAAAAGGTAACGCGCCCCCTACGAGGATCATCCAATCTCATCTGGAAAAAACCCTCAACCCCACCACGCCGGAAATTATCAACGCGATGCAGACTATCCGCGCCACGTCCCTTGGCTCGTCGAGCAGGATCATCCCCAACCCCGCCGTGCCAGCCGCGCCTATCCCCGTCCACACGGCGTAACCTGTGCCGACGGGTATCGTCCTCAACGATACGGAGAGCAGATAAAGGCTTATAACCGTCGCTGTGATCACGCCCAGGCTGGGCCAGAGGCGCGTGAATCCTTCGGTGTATTTAAGACCCACCGCCCAAGCAATTTCAAAAAGACCTGCGATTACAAGATATGTCCAGGCCATTTATTCGTCCTCCGAAAGCGTAACGTGCATGTTTATAGCGAGAGTTTTGCGCGAGTCAACGATTGGCCATCTTACCCTCTCCCCGCCAACTTTGCGGGGAGAGGAGGCGCTTTGCGCCAGGTGAGGGGTTACAAACAGTTCCTCAATAATATTGAGATACGCATGCCTCAAGATCGAAATACTGCTTGTTTCCCTCACCCCAACCCCTTCGAAAGACTCAGGGCAGGCTCTCTCCCGCGATAAGGCGCGGGAGAGGGAGTGAAAAACTGGCCAGCGACTTATGCAAAACCCTTTGCGGTAATAAATCAGCCAAATCTCCGTCTTGTCTTTCCGGTGTCTTGCGAGCCATGAACGCCAGGATTTTCTGTCCACCACATACAGAGTCTCTCCAAGCTTCATGGATTTCTCCTCTGGTCGCGAATCATTTCTTATCCTTCCAGTTCCACCATTTGAGAAGTTCGGGGTCATGATTGCTGTTGGAGGCGAAATAAACGGCGCATCGGAAAACGTACAACATGCACCGGTCAACGGGTTTGCCGACGTGGCGACAAAGCTTGTGATAAAGTTTTTCGGGGTCTTTACCTTTCAAATCCGCGACCGAACGGACGCCGATGCTTGTCAAATCCTCCGCGATGCGCGGGCCGACGCCTGGTATCCGGCGCAGGTTTTTATGCGCGGTTTTGTTTTTCGTCTCATCACCTTCGGCCTTGTGCAACCTCGACATTTCCATCCTCCCCATCTTGAAATATCTCCGATGGAACGCTTGCACTGAATTATATGTCAGTTCTACAACCGCGAGATTAGTAGAATGAATTATTCCTTTGATAGATTCTTCGCTTCGCTCAGAATTGGGCAACGCTCTGTCATTCTGAACGCCTAATGTCATTCTGAGGCGAAGCCGAAGAATCTATCAAATATAATGTTCAATTTTACTTTGACCCTTCGGTCGAGTGCCTGTCCTGATGAACGTAAGCCGAAGAAGGAACTCCCTCAGGATGACAAAAAGAGATATCCCTCAGATGACAACTACGCGCCTGGCAATCCGCGACGCATTATAAAACCCTCCAAAACGATCAAATGGAGTGTAAAATGCTCGCTTAATCAACAACAGGTTTGGATGGGCCAGTGCGGTCAAAAGAGAGGTTTCTTGTTTTCGGCGCGCCAGCGTTGGGCGACGAGGAAATAGCGGAAGTCACGGCCAGTATCAAAAGCGGCTGGCTGGGAACCGGGCCGAAAGTGGCGCGGTTCGAAAACGATTTCCGCGATTATAAAGGCTCCCGCAACGCGGTGGCGGTAAGCTCCTGCACGGCCGCGCTTCACCTTAGCGCAATGGCGGCGGGCGTGGAGGCGGGCGATGAAGTCATCACCACGCCGATGACCTTCTGCTCCACGGTCAACGCGATTATCCACGCCGGGGCGACGCCGGTGCTGGCGGACGTTGACCCGGTGACGATGAACATTTCCCCATCGGAGATAGAACGCAAAATCACGCCGAAAACCAGGGCGATACTGCCGGTTCATTTCGCGGGCAGGCCATGCGAGATGGACGAGATAATGGAGATATCCAAACGGCGCAAACTCAAGGTTATCGAGGACTGCGCCCATGCCGTGGAAACGGAGTATAAAGGGCGGAAGGCCGGGTTGTTCGGCGATTTCGGATGTTTCTCCTTCTACGTCACGAAAAACATGACGACGGGCGAAGGCGGGATGGTTGTAACACGCGACGACAACGACTCCGCGAGGATAAAGATACTCGCCCTTCACGGGCTTAGCAAAGACGCATGGAAACGCTTCGGCGACGATGGTTTCAAGCATTACGAGGTCGTCGAGTGCGGTTACAAATACAACATGATGGATATCCAGGCGGCCATCGGGATACACCAGCTTAAACGGGTAGAGACGCACTGGCTGAAAAGACGCGCGGTTTGGGACAAATACAACACGGCCTTCGCGGACTTGCCGTTGACGCTCCCCGCAGAACCGGCCAGGGACACACGCCACGCCTATCATCTTTACACGGTGTTGGTGGACGAGGAAAAAGCGAAGATCAGCCGCGACGAATTTCTACGACGCATGACGGCGGAGAATATCGGCGTGGGGGTGCATTACATGAGCGTCCCCGAACACCCGTATTACCGCGAAAAACTGGGCTGGAAACCGGAGGATTATCCCAACGCCATGAGGATAGGCAGAAAGACGGTGAGCCTGCCTCTTTCCGCCGGGCTTACAGATGAAGATGTGAACGACGTAATAACAGCCGTCCGCAGATCGTTGGGAGCCTGATAGAGGGAGAGGCGGGCCCCGCCGAGCGTCTATAAGATATCCTTCCTATCGTAGGGGCGCGTCGCGACGCGCCCGTCTTTGAGGAAGGGCGGTTCTCGAACCGCCCCTACAGAGGATTGCTTGACGAACCGCTACTCTTATTGCCGTCCGAAGCGTTCTTCACCCTCGTTTTCGTAGGGGGAGGGGTGGCGCCTTCGACAAGCTCAGGGTAAACTCCAGCGCCGGGGGGTTAGGAAACCCCCGTTCGCCTTTGGCTCACTGCCCCCTTTTCAGGGGGCCAAATAGTCCTCCCTGAAAAACCCTCCGTTCACGCCGTTGCGTTTGATGGCGCAGACAGCCTCTCATCGGGTAGAACCAGTTTCCGAACTGTCGCCCA
>JADGAO010000057.1 GCA_015231995.1 Nitrospinota bacterium
AGCCGTTCTGAAGCCCGATAGTCGGCTCGCCGTCAATCGGGATAAGCTCCCGGTACCGCCACATGTTCGGAGCCCGGGACTCTATAACCTTCCGGCTTATGACCCTTTTAATGCCGTCATAATCGTATTTGATTTCCAGCGGGCCAAAGCAAAACTCGCAAACATGAACCGGCTCGGTGGGATATTCCCGGCCACACTCCCTGCATTTCAATCCAAGAACAAAACTCATGTCTCTATTACCGATTACCCGGATAACGGATTGTTTTGTAATAACTGAACCACCGTAGGAATCATGAACCTGTGCGCGTATGTCCGGTTGATCGCCGCAGGAACACAAATCCACTCTTCCACTTCCTTCACAATTTAATTAAAACCTACTGTTCTTGTCAAGTATTATTCCCGCGCCCGGATTCTAATTTGTCGTCCCTGCCTCCCATTCCAAACGGGGATAAGATCATCGGGCCTTTAACGTCACATCCTCCCAACCTTGTTCTTAAGTGAGATGGCGTGAAGGGTCTCTCTTTTCCCTCCCCTTAGTAAGGGGAGGTGGCGCGTCATAGCGCCGGAGGGGTTTAATTAAACCCCCTCGCAACTGCGTTGCGATCCCTCTTGCTAAGGGGGACAGAGTTGGATTGCCGGATGGCTCGATAATGGACGGGCGTTTGAGCGAATCCGCGCCGATATGGCCGTCAGATAGCCACTGGTTCGGTCTGCGAACTGGACAATATCCTGTGTTTTGTCGTGTAGTCTTTGTCGTGATTAACGACCTGGGTGGAGAGCTGTGTAGCCGGGTTGACTATCAATGGGCCTTGAAGGTTGGCCGTCATCTCGTATGGGTCTTCGGGAATTGTCACGATGGTCAAAATTCGCAGGCCCTCCGGGGTTTCCGATTTAACGACGGCAAGGTCTGCAGTGGAAATATTGATCCTGTAATCGGGTTTGAACAGGAAGGGGTCTATGACGAAAAACGCAAGATCCCTCGCCTCCAGCGACTGCAGGAGGCGTAGCGGAGAGCCTTCCAGGAAGTGCAACTCGGCGAAGTTCGTATAGCCGGGAAAGCCGATAATCCCGTCGGGGATAACGATGACATCCTGCTCGCTTATTTCCAGATCGCCGAGCCTGGCCGATGATATCTTCATTTTACAGCCCCTTTTCCAGGCCCGCCGCCGGGGAACATACGCGCCAGCTTTTCCATGTTCACGGATTTCATCATGGCGGCTCTCTGGTTTTCCTCTTGTATTTTGGCGTATATCTCTTCGCGGTGTATGGTCATCTCCGGCGGCGCTTCGATGCCCAGACGCACCTGCCGTCCCTTGATATCTATCACCGAGATTTTGATGTTATCGCCGATGGTGACAGATTCGCCCAGTTTTCTAGTAAGCACCAGCATCCGTTACGACCCTCCATGGCTTTTCCCGGAACGCCGCGTTACATCAGGACGGACAGTAAACCCCGTCGTCACCTCATGAAGTCCAGAAGGCTGGGCTGAATGATGGCCGAGGTGGATTTGAGCGTCGCCTGATACGCGGTCTGCAACATGGACAACTCCGACGCTACCTTCAGAAAGTCCGCATCCTCGGTAGAGGCCATAAGCTTGGTGTTCTCATACTTGGACTGATCCACAGTCTGCTTGATGGCGCTGACCTGATTGGCGCGGGCGCCGACAGATCCCCGGACGGAGGTGGTGTTTTCCATAACCGAGTCCAGTTGCGTAATGGAGCTTACTATACCCTGAATGTCGTTCAGCCTCAAGGCTTGCGACAGTTTTTGAAGCGTCGGGATCACGTTTCTTCCGCCGCCTATGCCCAGCAAGTCGGCTGTTCTGCCCGATCCGACCTCGAATGCGAACGCGACGGTGTTCGGATTGCCGGAGGCTATAGCAAGCTGTCGTCCGCCGATGTCTATGGCGGCTGTGACGGGGTTGGGCATGCCAGCCCCGGCCAGGTTAATGGCGTTGAGCATGTCCTGCACCGTGGTGGCCCCGGCGAAACTTACCGTGGCGGACGCCTGTCCGTTAACCAGCTTGATGTCTGTAAGGTTTATGCCCGCTCCGCCGTGAAGGTCGGATATCAACGTGCCGCCGGCCAGAGCCGGGTTCAGGTCGTTACCGGTGTAAACGCTGGTGTTTCTCGTTCCCACGATTCCCAACGCCTGCGCCGTGCCCGCGCCGCCGTCGGTTACGGATAACGCCTGGGTAGGGGTTGCGTTGTTGTCGGTTAGCGTGAGCGCGGCGCCGTCGGCGGAGATGGAAGCGGTCACGTTAAGCCCTGCGGCGTTGATGCCAGCTATCAAGCTCTGGACATCTGTCATTAACGTTGTGTCTATCAGGGCGGACGCTCCGACGCGGTTTGTTATGGTGAAGGTTCCGGCAGGAACTCCGGTTCCGCCGTTGAGGCTCGAAAGCATTGTCCCTCCGGCCGCAGACGAGAGATTCGGGTTGAGGTCGGCGGTCAAAAAGTCGGAGGCCTTGACGGAGATGGGGATTGTCACGTTGTTCATGATCTCCGCCTGCAGGGTCTCGTCGGAGCCTGCATACCTGCCGTTTACGTCCACCGCCGGCTGGTCGGAGCGTTGTCCGGCGAAGATGTAGCGGTCGCCCACCTTGGTGTTGCCAAGGTTGATCATCCCGCTCGTGACGTTGTTTATGATCACCGATGCGTTGGCGCGGGCCACCGCATCCGCAGGCGACCCGGCGTGTTGCAGGGCTATTTCCTTGGCCCGTTTGAGTTCGTCGTGGATGGAGCCCATCGTGGAGTCGGCGGAGCTGAGGAACGAATCGGCGTTGTCCTGCACGCGCAGGTACTGATCCGCTTTGCCGATGTCGGTGCGGTATTTGAGTATCTCCATCATCCCGACAGGGTCGTCGCTCGGCCTGTTGACGCGCTTGCCAGAGGAGAGCTGTTCCTGCGCGGATAAAAGCCCCTGGTTGTTCCTGAATGCGTTCAACAGGGCGTTGTTGTACATCATATGGTTGCTTATTCTGAACATGGGGCCACTCCTCCGATCATCATGCTAACGGCAAAATCCGCTATCATCTGGCGATTCCTATAAGCGTCTGCAACATGGTGTCCACAATCGTCACAAGCCGGGCGGACGCCTGGTATGCGTGCTGGAACTTTATCAGGTTGACCATCTCCTCATCGAGAGCCACGCCGCCAACCTGTTCGCGCCTGTTTTCTATCTGCGTGTTTATGGCTTCCTGCTGGTTGACGGCGGAGTTTGCGTTCTTGGCCGCCACGCCAGCCTCGCCTACCAGGGAGTTGTAGTATTGCGCGAACGTCGCCGTGCCGCTTGCGGCAAGCGATGCGCGGTTCATGGTCATCCCATTCTGGGACTGGGCGATATTAAGGGCGTTGGAGCCGTCTCCCTGATGCGTGGTAAGCCCCGCCGCCACCTTGTTGCTGTCTATGATTATGTTGTTGTGGACGGCGATGTTCAACGAGGCGTCCGCCGCCGGGTTTAGGATGAATTTGTCGGTGGCCACCGGCGCGCCGTTAATGGTGGCCTGTATCCCCTGCGTGAGCAGGTAGGCGCTTGTGGCCGGGCCGGCCGCGTAGGCTTCTGTGGCGACGACGGATCCGGTAGTCATATCGCGGATGTCGTAAGAGTTGGCCGCGGTGAACTCCAGCTGGTACTTGTGGACGTTTAGCTTGTCCGGCGCGGTGACAGCGGCGGCGACCGTCCCGGTCCCGAGGTTTTTCCTGTTGGCCGTGGCGCTTATGTTTATGCCGCTGAAGAAATCCTGTCCGGTGGAGCCGTCCAGCCCGTAACCTGCGGAATGCTGGGAGTTCGTGTCGCGCACCATGGTGGCGGCAAGCTGATCGAGCTTGTCGAGGTAGCTCGGCATTACGGTGTCGCGCATGTTGATCCAGGCGCCCATGTTGCCGTTGCTGAACTCCGAGGTGACGTCGACCTTCTGGCCGCTCGGATCCCTCCACATTATGTCGGAGGCCAGCCCGTCGTCGGCGCGCTGTTGGGTTTCGAGCGTGAACGCCGTCTGGCCGATAACAAGCGCACGTCCGTTGGCCAGCGATACGGTGATCTCGTGGGTGTTGGGGTCTTCCACGGTGTTCACCTGGGCGTATGTGGCCAGGTCGCGCAGAAGAGCGTCGCGTTTGTCGCGGAAGTCGTTGGCGCTTACGTTGTGCGACTCTGTCTCGTGGATTACCCCGTTGTAGCGGGCGATCTCGCCGGTGAGCCGGTTAACCTCGGAGATGGAAGAGTTTATTTTGGTGTTCAGATCCACCCTAAGGTTCTTCACATCCAGGTTGACCTTGTTGAACGTGGCGGCCACGTTCCTGCCCTGCGCTATCGTGTCGGTGCGTTCGGTGAGGCCGCGTGGGTTGAACGCCAGGTTCTGCCAGCTTTTATAGTAGCCGTCCAACTGGCCGTTGAGCCCGTTGGGGCTGGACTCGTTGAACACCACCTCCAGACGCGCCATGAAATCCTGCGTGGAGTTCCAGAATCCCGAGTTAGCCTTGTTAAGAAGCCGCTGGCCCTCCAGGAACTGGTCATGTCTCCTTATTATCGAGGTGGCCCGGACGCCTGTGCCTATCAGTCCGGGGGAGCCGCCGGGCTGGATCGGGAACGCAGATTCGAGCGTGGCTTCCTGCCGGGTGAAGTTGGGGTTGTTGACGTTGGAGATGTTCTGGCTGGTCACTTCCAGCGAAAGCTGATGCGTGGCCATGGACATCTTGGCCGTGTTCATCACCCCGTATATGTTCGGCATCGCTCGATCCTTCCGGCGTAATCAGTAAGTTCTGCTAACCACCTGGCCCGGCTTGAACGCCGCGACTGGGGTGAATCCGCCTTTTTCATAGGTGGATTCGGGGTTCAACAACTCTCTGAGGTTTGTGGCCATAGCGGCGTTAAGGCTCATGAGTTTTTCAATGAAACCTTTATTGAATTCGTTTTTTTCCGTAACTTTTCTCACCACCTCGTTCAAACGGGAACGGAGCGATAGAAGGCTCGTTTTCGTGGCCCCGCCCATCGCGTCGGCCAGCAGTTTCAAGGTCATATCGGCGGGAGACTTGCCCATATTTTCGGCTATCTTCGCAACCATCCCGCTCCGCGTCTCTTCGATGAGCTTGAGTTTGGATGCGACGAGCATCTTTCTTTTTATCGCCGCGTCAAGCCGTGGAAGAGAAGCGATCCTGAGCGCCTCGAACTCCTCGTCGAGAGCAATACCCATCTCGTCATACAACTTCAGGTTATCGGTTAAGGTCTTTTCCAGTTCGCCTGACAGTCTGTTTAATTCCATTGTTTCTCTCCCGAGTACGTTAATTAGCCCTGTTCCTCTCTCTTATTCGGTTTTTATGGTTCCGGGCTTGATGGATTCTTTGACGCTCTGTCCAGAGGGGTCATGAGACTTTCCCTTTCCGGACTGTTCATCTATTATCATATTTAATTGTTTTGCAAGGGATTGCGATATTCCGCCCTGCTGGGTATAGGCCATGCGCCGGGAAAATTCTTCGTCGAGCAGACTTGAGTAGATATCCTCCGCATGGCCGCCGTTTATAAGTTCGTTTTTCGGTATCGTCTGGCGCATGGCTTTAAGCATCTGATTCATAAAGATGGATTCGAACTCGCGGGCGAGATTCTCCACTTTATCTTTGCTTTTCATGGTCTTATCCCCGGACAAGGCGAGAGCGGACGACCCGCTTATCCCCGCTGTCGGGTCTTTCAATATGCGCAGGGAGTTTACGTCCAACCCTGGGCTTCCTATTTTAAGATCCATGGCCTGCTTCTCCTTTCTCTAGCATTGTGCAGTATAGGCGCCAAAATCATGACCGATGCCTGCGCTAAATGATTTCGATCTGCGCCTTCAACGCGCCAGAGGCTTTAAGAGCTTGAAATATAGCGATTAAATCTCTCGGCGCAACGCCCATGGCGTTGAGGGCTTTCACCAGGTCGCTTATGTTCACTCCCGGTTCCATCACGCTGAGGCGTTCAGATTTGCCGCCCAATTCCTCCACAGTAAGCAAAGTTTTCGGTACGACTACCGTCTGGCCGCCCCCCAAAGGTTTTGGTTGGCTCGCTTTGGTCAGGTCTTCCACACGGATCACCAGGTTGCCATGGGATATGGCGACTTTGGATATCCGTACGTTTTCTCCTATAACAACAGTGCCTGTCCGCTCATCGAGGGCGACTTTGGCCTGTGTGTCGGTGGTGATATCAAGTCCTTCGATTTTCGCAACAAGCTCCACTTTCTTTTCCGCGTACTGCTGGGGAATGGAGACTTCGATGGCGCTCGAGTCCAGCGCCTTCGCCGCATCCTCTCCCAAGGCCCCATTGATCACATCCACCGTCCGCTGGGTTGTGGTGAAATCGGGAGCGTTGAGGGATATCGTCAGTTTCTCGATTTTGGAGAAATCGAACCCGACCTCTTTTTCAACCACCGCGCCGCCGGATATCCTTCCGACAGTGGGGTGGTTTCTCGTCTCGCACGCCTTGCACGCCCGTTCGCCGTAACCGCCGCCCAACGAAAGGGGGCCTTGCGCCACAGCGAACACCTCTCCGTTAGCGGCCTTGAGCGGGGTGAGAAGAAGCGTTCCACCCTGCAGACTCTTGGAGTCGCCGAGGGAGGAGACGACCACGTCTATTTTGCCGCCCTGTCTTATGAAAGGCGGAAGGTCGGCCGTCACCATAACTGCGGCCACGTTCTCCACCCGCACGTCGCGGAGCATCCGCACGTCGGATACGCCGACCCGTTTATCCGTAAGCTGGCTTACGTCAACGGTCGTGCCGAGCCGTTCGAGCATGGAAAGAAGCGTCTGTATGGTGAACGTGCTTTTGTGCGATTTGTCGCCGGTGTTTTTCAAGCCGACGACAAGGCCGTAACCGATTAGCTGGTTTGTCCGCACACCCTCGATGGAGGAGATGTCCTTAAGCCTTGCGGAATGGGCTTCCACCGGCGCAAGCAGTTGCATCGCAAGTATCGTCACGGCCAACGCGGCCTTAAACCAGTGTTTTGTGTAATTCATGATTTTTCTCCAGCCCTTCCTAGAACGGCCACACAACGTTTAGAACCTGCGCCAGCCAGCCGGGCGACTTGCCGCCGTCAATCCCGCCGCCGCCGTTGTAGATGATGTCAAGATCGGCCATCTTCGAGGAGAGTACGCTGTTGTTGAACGTGATGTCGCTCGGGCGCACCGTCCCATGCACGAAGATGTACTGTTGCTCTTTGTTTATGCCCATCCGGCGCTGTCCCTCGACCACCATGTTGCCGTTGGCAAGAACCTCCGTCACTATGCAGGAGACCGTGGAAGAGAACTGGTCGGACCTGCCGGTCGTCCCTTTGCCGGCGGACTTCCTGGCGCCGCCCAATTTGATTTGTGTCGGGGTGAGGGAGCCGGTGTCCACTGTAACGCCTGTATCGGTGGCGCTCTGGTCGGTCGTGTCGGCTTTGTTGATGGCCGTCGTGTTCTCGATTACATGGACGGTGACGATATCGCCGACCTTGCTTGCTTTGTTGTCGGCGAACATTATGTTCTTCTTGTTAGCGCCGGGCCACAGGGAGCCGCTTTTGTAGGTCTGTTTCTCCGGCTCGACGTCCACAGACGCCCGTGGTGGAGGGGTCGTGGCGCAGGCGTTGATAACGAGCGTCAGAACCATAAACGCCGCCATGCGCATAAAAAGATTGTTCCGCGCAATGGGCGCCTGCATTTCGTCAAACCTTCGCATTTTTCCCTCCGTTTTCATCAGAATTCCACCGACACTTCGCCCGGTCCAGTTACTTTGGCGGTAAGTATCTTGCTGGAATCCGCGTTGCTCACTTTTATCCACTCGCCCAGTTCGCCATCCTGCCGGGCCTTGCCGGACGCGGATATCTTCAACGACCCTTTTTGCGCGACTATCGTCACCGAGTCGCCGGAGTTGACCATCTTCGGCCTCGACACCTGGTCGAGCCTGATAGGGGTTCCCTCCTTGATGTTCCTGTCCATTTGTTTGCCGACGAGGTCTTCAAGATTCACGGCGTATTTTTCAAACCAGGGGCCAGCCGGAGCGCGTTCCGCCCGAACGTCGTTGGCCGTGATATCCATTCCGCGTTTCAAATCGCGGGCGGCCACGAACGTGTCCACGCTTATCTTGAGGGCGGCGGATAGGTTGAGGCGCGACGCAAGTTTCCCGTTTTTCTTGAACAACACCGTCACGAACGCCCGGTCGCCGGAAGGCGAAAGGGACTGGAGGACTACGTCCATGGACTCGAAGTCTTCCTGTTTTAATTTCTCCGGCATGGCGACATCCACCGATTCCAATACCCTGCCCGGTTTGGACAACTCGGCATCGAGCTTTTCCCGGACGGCGGATTTGACCACAGCGGCAAAATTTGCCGGCTCTGGTTTAACAACCGCCTCCGCCACGCCCAAAGCCAGGAGGGCGCAAACAACCGCCACCGTTAAACTCTTTACGTCCATGACGTACGTCCTTTCAAAAACCGTTTATCCATTACCGTTTCAGGTTCGTCGCTGTCTGAAGCATCTCGTCGGAAGATGTAACCGCCTTGGAGTTGACCTCATAACCCCTCTGGGCCATGATCATCTGCGTCAGTTCCTCGACCACTGAGACGTTGGATATTTCCACGAATCCCTGCAAAACCGTTCCCATTTCGTTCGTTCCCGGAAGGCCTGTCACCGGCGGGCCGGAGGCGTCGGTTTCTTTAAGCAGGTTCTTGCCTTCGCTTGACAACCCCGCAGGGTTGATGAAGTTGGCCAGTTCTATCTGCCCCAGGTCGGTCGGCGTGCCGGAGTTGGCCAGCGTGGCGCTTATTTTCCCCTGAGCGTCAATAGACAACACTGTTGTGTCCTGCGGCACCGTCACCGTGGGGTAGAGGGGGTATCCCTCAAGGCTTACTATCCTGCCAGTGTTATCCACCTGAAAGTTGCCGGCGCGTGTGTAGGCGATGTTACCGTCCGGTTTTTGTATCTGGAAGAAACCTTTCCCCTCTATGGAGATGTCCAGCTCGTTCTGCGTGTTCTGCGGGGTGCCCTGCTGGAACAGCTTTGTGATGCCAGCCGGTTTGACGCCAAGACCCACCTGAATGCCGGTGGGAACCTGCGCGCCGGAGTTCGTCACCGTGCCGGGGGCGCGGACGGTCTGGTATAACAGGTCTTCGAAATCGGCCCTGCTTTTCTTGAACCCGATTGTGTTCACGTTCGCCAGGTTGTTGGCGATAACGTCAACGTTCATCTGCTGGGCGATCATCCCCGACGCGCCCGTGTATAGCGACCTTATCATTTCAAAACAAGCCTCCCATTCAATTCAGCGTTTATCTGCCGACGTTCATTATCAATCTGTCGGTCATGTTGTCGTGCTCGGTTATGACCTTCTGGTAAGTCTCAGCCAGACGCTGATTTTTTATAAGCTCCGTCATCTCCATGATCATGTTCACGTTGGACTGCTCCAGATGCCCCTGCATCACCTTCGTGTCACACGCCTGCAGGGCCTCGTTCGGGTCGGACGCGGCGTAAAGCCCGCCGCCTTCTTTTTTAAGAGTGTATGGTTTGCCAAAATCCACGACTTTGAGTTTTCCAAGGTCTTTGCCTGTGGATGCGTCATCCATCGTCGGATCGCCGCTCGGATCTCCGTCAAAATCGGTTTGGGAGCGGACAACACCGTCCTCGCCAATGGTTATCGTCCCGGCGCCGACTATGATCGCCTTGTTCTGGTCGTTGAGGACGATGGCTCCGTTTGCTGTCACAAGCTCGCCGTTCGGGCCTACATGGAACGAGCCGGAACGGACGTAACGCTCGCCATTTTCGGTCATCACGGCGAAAAATCCGTCGCCGTCAAGCGTCAGGTCAAGCGGGTTGCCGGTGGACTTTATCGGGCCTGCGGAATGGTCTGTGTATTGCTCCGACGGGATCACGTACTCCGAATGGCGCATGTAAGCCGGATTCGGGTTTGTGGGGGTGGATGCGCCCACAGGCTGATCCTTCGCCCCGGCCAGATAGCTTTGGAAAACCATCCTGTCCGCCTTGAACCCGGCCGTATTCATGTTGGCCAGATTGTTGGTGATGGTCTCCAGCCGCTTCTCCGCCGCAATGAATCCAGATGCGGCGACAAACATACCCTTGTGCATGGGCGGTATCCTTTCGCTGTCAAAAAAACAGACACACCAACGGTAAAAGCAAAGACGGCGCCAAGATGAAACTCCAAAAATTTGACGGTGGGCGGGGAGGGGGGAGGATGTTGTCATTCTGAACCCTTCGCAGGACTCAGGGTAAACTCCGCGTAGCGAAGTGAAGAATCTATCTAATATGATCCTTCGGTCGCAGGGCCTCCCTCAGGATGACAAAAAGAGAGCCATCGGCAACAAAGAACAGCCTCTCATTGACGCCTCCCCGTGGTCGCCGATCACGGTCTTCTCGACTCCGGCCTCTCCTGCCCCCGCTTCCAAGGGAGACGCTGGAGGCAAGAAGCCCTTGCAAAAACTGTCGGCGGGATGACAGAATCACACATGAGAAACTGATTAGATCTGCCTTGCAAAGGAGTGAAATCATGAGTTCAGCGGCGATTCGCCTTCATATCGAACGTCTTGAAGAAGGCGGCTATCTGGCGACCAGCCCAGATGTTCCCGGCCTGATTGCCGAAGGCCGCACTGTCACCGAAGCGGTGGAAATAGCGCAGGGGTTGGCCAGGAAAATCGCCGAATCCTGCATGGAACATGGGGATACCCTTCCTCCGGCCCTTGAAAAGATTCTGGACAACAGCGATGCCCCTATTGATTTTCTTGTTCCTGTAAGTGTCCGGTAGTGGGCAGGCTTTCCGGATTCAAATATCGGGAAGTGGCGCGGCGTTTGCGGCTGTTCGGATATTGTTTTGATCGTCCAGGGCCGGGTAGTCATGAAATCTGGCGGCATCCTCAAACCGGGCGTAAAGTCACGCTCCCCATCATCCCGGCGATATGGCCGAGGGAACTTTACGCGCGATACTACGCGAAGCCGATATAGATGTTCAGGAGTTTCTAAAGATGTGATTGTTCACTTCAGGATTAGTTTGTGGGAACCTGTCTGCCGTTTTAGAATCCAGCCGATGCGAAGCAATGCCGCAAAAACCTGTTTGGCCTTAACGGAGGGCCATTGGGTCATTGGGCGACGGAAAATACTGATTGCGCTTCGGGGATGTTTTCGCCGTTTTCCAGCCTGTCGGCCATGACGCGCAAGGCGAGGGTTTCAACTTTTCGGACAGCCTTATCTCGCGTGGTTCCATAGGCCATCACCCCTGGAAGGGCCGGAGCTTCTGCGACCCAGCGTCCGTCGGCCTCTATCTCTATCTCTATTTTCACCCTCGTCGCCTTCTATTATGAAGCTTGTTCGATGTTACCATAACTGAACGGTGGTGGCCTTTGTGATCTCGAATTCACCTCTCTTTTCAACCCTCTGGCGCCACCACCCCTCTTCGGGTTATATTTCTCCTATGCGTGGCCGACGCTTTAATAAAGATCAACCTAGCTCTCTTCCATCCGCAGTCCTTTACGCGGGTCAGAAGGAGTTTTACCGCCAGACTTACGAATCATCGCCATCCGCGCCGTGGGATAACGCCTTCGATCAGGACTGGCTTAAACAGACCCTTCGCAAACTCGGCCCTGGCAAAGGCAAACGCGCGCTCGACATCGGCGCGGGTAGGGGCAGGGGATCGCTGATTCTCTCGGCGAACGGATACAAGACCGTGGGGATGGATTATCTTTTCACCCCGCTCGCAGACGCGCACAGCCTCTGCCGTGACAGGCGGAATCGGCCTTCGTTCGTCAACGCAGACCTCTTCGCAGACCCGTTCCGCGCCAGATCTTTCGACCTTGCGTTGGACTGGGGCGTGTTCCACCATATAAGAAGGAAAGAGACGGGGGATTATTTGCGGGCGTTAAAACGATCTCTCAAACCGGGCGGGGTTTTCCTGCTAGGTTGTTTTTCCACCAACTTCCGGCATAAGGGAGAGGGGGACAGGAAACGGAACTGGCTCATCCACAAAGGGCATTACGACAGGTTCTCCACGAAAAAAGAGCTGATCCGCATATTCTCTCCTTCGTTCTCAATCCTGTCGCTTGCGGAGACACAGTCCGGGTTTTTCCACGTCTCTATGAAACTTCGAGGCTGATCCGATGGAGATTTGCGACAGGTGCGGCGCGGTGATAGAAGACGGCGACATCCGCTACCTTATCAGGATAGTCTCCAAGGTGGACGACGGCGGCGTGATAAAAAACCCCATCGCCGATGAAGAGGTGGAGGAGTTGATAAAGGAGCTGGAAAACGTGAGCGCGGATGACCTGGAACGGGATGTTTACGAAGACCGCTCGTATATACTGTGCCCACCATGCAAACGCTCGTTCATGAAAAACCCGATGGGCGGCCCGGCGGGAGAATCCACCGATGACGAGTCTGTCCTGTGACCGCGAAAAAGAAGGGACGATACAACGTCGCCATCATCGGGCTGGGCAGGATCGCAAGCATTCTGGAAGACGATCCGTTACGCAGTAAACCATGCACTCACGCCGGGGCGTTCGCCACACATCCCAAAACGCGCATAATCGCCGGATGCGACGTCAACCCGGAACGGACAACAGCGTTCGGAAAACGGTGGGGCGTGAAGAAGCTTTATTCCGATTACCGGCAAATGCTCGCCCGCGAAAAACCGGACATCGTCAGCGTCGCCACCTGGACGGAGAGCCACTCGAAGATTGTGGTGGATTGCGCGGAGGCGGGCGTTAAGGGGATATATTGCGAAAAGCCGATCGCGGTGAATCTCAAACAGGCGCGTGAGATGATAAAAGCCTGCGAACGCAACGGCGTGGCGATGGTCGTCGGGCACGAACGCAGATGGGACAGGCGGCATCAGGCGTTGAAGGCGGCGCTGGCCGCTGGCGAGATTGGGGAACTTCGTTCGATGACCGGTTACATGCTGACGGGAACGTGGCCGAAACTTTCGCGCAGGATTTACGGGGGCGGGCCTGTTTTTCACGACGGGACGCATCTGGTTGACCTTTTCCGTTTTTTTGCGGGCGACGCGGCTTTCGTGACAGCCGTCGAAGACAGGCCTCACGGTAGCGCCTGCGTCGAGAACACCGTCACGGGGATCATCGAATTCAAAAACGGCGCGCGCGGGCTTTTGATCGCAGGCGGGGAGCGGCGGTATTTCCATTTCGAGTTAGACATACAAACGGACAAGGCGCGAGCCGTGATGACTAACCATATCGCCGAGCTGTACGTCGCGAAGACGAGCAAGTTTTACACCGGATTCACGGAGCTGGAACGCGCGGAATTCCCCACGCCGGGGAACGATGTCAATGCGTTCGTCGGTGGAGTTTCCGACCTTATCTCGCAGATGGAAACCGGCGCGCCTCCGTTATCCTCCGGCCACGACGGTTACAAAGCTCTGGAGATAATAACCGCGTTATACCGTTCCGCAGGCAAGGGCGGGGCGCGTGTGAAACTGCCGTTATGACGGCTCTGCGCCCATCATGAACTCCACTCAAACCGCCGAGCGTTACGGGCGCAACCTTGCCATCCTCAAACGCCGTTTTCCTAAGGTGGCCGAGGCGGTGGAGAACGCGCCCGATACCGTAGAGCTGGTTCCGTCTAAAAAAGGGCCGTTGACGGGCCGTTCCGGGAAAACATCGCTTCACAGTTTTCACGACCCGGTGACGGAAGCGGAAAAATTTATCGCGTCACAGGGAATCCCCGATGGAGGGCATGTCGTCCTGATTGGAGTCGGGCTTGGCCACCATCTGGCTCCATTGCTCTGCGCTATTGGGGAGGGTGGAATGATAGTTGCGGCGGAGGCGAACGCAGAGATATTGAAGGCGGCCATGCGGGTTATCGAAGACCCGTCTATCCTCGAAGACCTGCGATTGACGCTGGTGGCCGGGAAGAACGAGGCGATTTTCCTGTCAACGTTAAGCTCCGCCTGCGCGTCGCTGGATCAAAACCGGGCGAAGACTGTCATCTTCAATCCGTCGTTCCAGCTTATCCCGAAAAATTTTACACGCACACGCACAGCCATCGAGCTTGTGCGGATGGAACGCAGGTTCCCGTTCGTCATGGGTGGAATAGAAGCGGAGAACCTCCAGCGGAACATGTCGCGCCTGCGTTCCGCCAAGTCCGTCAATTCGCTAAAAGGGGCCGCCAAAGGCCGGGGGGCTTTTATCGTTGGCGCGGGGCCGTCGCTTGACCGGGACGTTATAACGCTGTCGGCTCCGCACGGTTGCGTGGTCATATCCACGGACACAGCCCTGCCAGCCTTGCTAAGCGCTGGCGTCACGCCGCATTTCGTCGTCACCGCCGATCCGCAGGCGCAAAGCCTTCATCACTTCACGTTTGCGGGCAGATACGATTTGCCGCTGATCCTCACCCCGACAGCCAGCTCGCAGGTCGTGGAAAAGTGGGTTGGCCCTATGTACGCCGGGTTTGTAAACACGGACAGGCTTTCAGGCGATGCGAAGGAACTGGCTGACCGGCTGGGGGGGTTCAAATCCGGCGGGACGGTATCGGCGCTGGCGCTGGAGACGGCCATCATCATGGAGGCCGACCCGGTGATACTCGTGGGGCAGGATTTTGGCTGGCCCGGCGGGGAGTGTTACGCGCAGGGGACATTTTCGGAACGCGCCGACGCCCGCCCGATAATCGAACCCGGCGTTATCTACGGGACAAACCATTTCGGTCAACAGATAGCCACATCCGTTCCGCTTCATTCATACCGCAGATCGTTTGAATGGGTGATACAAACCACCGGCGCCCGTGTGTTCACCCTGTCGGCTTGCGGCCTGCCAGCGCGTGGCGTGACCCCGATATCGTCGCCGCTGGAAGTTATTTCAGGCGCGGGCGCCGCTGGCGGATTTCACTTCGAAGGCTGAAACATCGCCGCGCAAAAATCTCTTCACGCCATGCGCCTGATTGTGTAAAATAGTGAAGTTTATGTTCTTCCAAGATATCAACCACCTTTTTTTGAACTCGGAGGCCTATGTCAAGGTTTCTCGTCCTTCTCTTATTCGTATTAGTCACCGCCTGTAGCGGCGGCGGTGGAAGCACGGCGCCAGCGGCCTCCAGCCCTACAACAACATCAACAACAACGCCAGTGACGCCCGCTTCGTGCGCGCCGGAGCATGCTCCTATAACCGATCCCAGCGGCTCCCACGCCGTTTCGTGGACGAAAACGATTTGCGGCCCCAGCGCCAAAGGGGAGGTGTTTTACATAGGGGCCGACACGCTAAGCGATAGTGGCGAGACTTTCGGGGCCACGCGCGACATCAACCGTGGAAGGGTGACATGGGAATTCACCAACCTCGATTACACCGACATTGCATGGCCCACGAACGACATGATGT
>JADGAO010000058.1 GCA_015231995.1 Nitrospinota bacterium
TAACCGGCTCCGGGGCAGGCGGCGCAGGAGGTTCGTCTGCTTTCACTGATTGCGCCTCGACCGGTTGCGCGACGGGGGCGGCTTCCGTCTCCGGCGCTTTGGGTTCCGGGACCGGTTCCGGCTTGACAGCCGGTTTGCCCTTCGCCACGGCAGGCTCCTTGTGAGGAGCGGCCACAGGCTCTTCGACAGCCCTTTTGGCTTTTTTGGGCTTGGTGCCTATTATGTTCTGGGCCTGCGCCTGTCTTCGCAACCTGTCGGCAAGATTGTTGTCAATCGTGCTCGAGTGGCTTTTAACGGGATAACCCATTTTCCCCAGAAAATCGACAAGCGTTTTGCTTGGGACGCCAAGGTCGTTAGCTAAGTCGTATATTCGAACTCCGGACAAATCAATCTCCTTGCAATCAAAAAAACGGCGTAAGCGTCCGTTAAAAATCGCGTCTTCAAAGCGCTGTTTACAACGCCAGCAAATTAATCATCATAAAGATGTGGCTTGCCTTGTTCAACTGTTAAATTATTATTATGACTTTGACTCGGGCGATAAAGTTTCGCCGCGTCCGGCGGATATTTTGAAAAACGGCTGTTTTTGGGCGAAAATCGAGGGAAAACGGAGGAATACGGCATACGGTTGTTGTCGGTTCGGTTTGTATGGAGTATTTTGATTATCGCGTCCTAAATGTTTTTGAAGGAGGTTTACGGCAATGCCAACTACTGAAGAGAACTTGAAATCGGCTTTCGCTGGCGAAAGCCAGGCCAACCGGAAGTACCTTGCGTTCGCCGCTAAGGCGGCGAGGGACGGGTTTCCAAATGTAGCGCGACTCTTCAAGGCCACCGCTGAAGCGGAGACTATCCATGCCAACGGGCATCTCAAGGCGCTCGACGGCGTTAAAACGACCGCTGAAAATTTGAAATCGGCCATTGATGGAGAGACCTATGAATTCTCCAGCATGTACCCGCCGATGCTCGAGCAGGCTGTCAAAGAAGGCCACAAAGCGAAGCTTATGTTCGGATACGCGGTTGAAGCAGAGAAAGTGCACGCGGCGCGGTATAAGGTCGCCCTGGACGCTGTGAATGCGGGCAAGGATATGGATTCGGCAGAGGTTTATCTTTGTCCCGTCTGCGGCCATATAGAGTTCGGCAAACCCGCCGACAAGTGTCCGATTTGTAGTGTGGCTCCTGATAAATACGTCAGGGTGGAGTAGGGCGTAACCTTTAAATTTGACTGGCGATGACGGCGGGGTGAAGAGCACCCCGCCGAGCGCCGTTAAAACAAGCTCCGATATTTTCCGTATTGCGGCAGGATAATCCTGCTAGATATCAGCTCGCCTGCTTTTTAAGGCTGACCTTCGTGTTCTTCTCGCCGACAACGATTTCCTTATCCATCTTGCCGAAAAGATCGCTCTTCTCTTTCGTTATCGGATCGCCATCGGCGTCATACCGAGCCTCCAGCGATAACTTCATTCCGCTGATGGGTTGTCCCACCATTATGTCCTTCTCCGTAAGTTCGAAGGTGACGGGGAACGCCGGTTTGTCCACTCGTTTGGCGGCTATCGGCGCGCCGCCTCCGACCGGCCTTGCGATTATGTATAACGTCCAGCCGGGCAGGGCGCTTCCGGCGGATTCGGGGGAAACCTCCACAACTCCCGACGCTATCAGGCCGGTGAAAGCGGGTGGAGCCTTGGAGTCGGATTGTTGCATGGGGGATTTGTACGGCGTGGCCGGCGGCGTTGTCACAGGCTTGGCCTCTTTGGACGAGGGGGTTGGCTCCGGCAGAGGCCCCATCTTGTCGTAGGAGACAAAATGATGATCCTGGCAGGCGGCCGTCAGCGCAATTAAAGCGAGAACCGTGAGCGTAGCGATGGATTTCATTCTTTTCATTTCGCCGACCTGACCTGGGCGTATTCGTCCGCCAGTTTTTTGTAGAGTTCTTCCCGGCGCTCGAACAACCTTTTCGGTTTGCGGGGCGGTACCCTGTTAAGGAGGTAAGCCGTCATCAACGGCAGGGCGATCGTCGTGTCCATATATCCTACCACGGTGTCGGGAACCATATCGGGATCAACCTTACCCCAGCTGACCGCCTCCTGTGGCGTGGCCCCGGAAAGCCCGCCGGTGTCGGGCCTTGCGTCGGTTATCTGTATGAAGTAGTCATGGCCGTTCACGTGGATGCCCATTATCTCGTCGAGTTGGGGCATTGTCTGCAAAAGGAAGTTTTTCGGACTGCCACCGCCTAATATAAGCACGGCGCTTTCTCCTGTCCGCTTTGCGTGCAGGGCGATGGCGGAGCTGTCGGACACGTCGCGGATGGTGTCCATATCCAGTCCCGGTTTTTCGAACGATATGGCGGCGGCGTTGAGGCCGATGGTAGAGTCTCCCGGGGACGGGCAGAAGACGGGCATAGCCGTCCTGTGAGCCGCGCCGAGGATTGTGGAGCCGGGGCAACCGGTTTCCTTCTCCGTGGCGTCCACATATTTGCCCATGAGATTATGCAGTTCCGCCGTTCCCATTTTCCTTGCGAATTCTGGTTGGCGGAGGATGTGGTCGCAGTATTTATCCGATCGCGCCAGCACGTCGAAATCGAACACAATGTCGTATATGCGGATGACGCCGTGTTTTTTAAGCTCCCTGTCGTCCACGAACGGGGTGGATTTGTGGAGCGGCAGGTTAAGGCCGAAATGGAGGTCGTGGTAAAGGTTGGCCCCGGTTGTCACCAGGTAGTCAATCCACCCGTTTTCTATCCATGTCACCAGCGCGGAAGCTCCAAGCCCGGTAGGGGTTATGGCGCCTGTGAGGGAGAGGCCCACCACGACGCCGTCGTTGGCCAGGATTTTGCGTTCCATAAGCCTGCACGCCTCCGCCAGGCGGGCGGCGTTGTAGGCGTTAAAGAACCTGTCTATCAGGTCGTCGGTGGTTATGCCTTTGTGTATTCTGGCGGATTCGATCCGTTTTCCCTTGCAGATATTATTCATGGCTTTTTATCGTAAAATTCCTTTTCGTTTAAAGAACGGCTATCATTGAACAAGCTGTTTATGGTATTCAAAGCCTGTTAATAAATCAAGGGCTGGGGCGGGCTTAGGTTTCTGCGCCGGCCTGAATGCCACAATCATTCAGGAGCCTTGTAAGGGAATGCCGGATAAAATCGAGCCGATAGAAAGGGAGTTGCTTGCAATACTAGAGCAGGCGATAGAAGAGGAGCGCAACTCCGCAGGGCGTTACAGGAGGGGGGCCGAGTTGTCCTCCGACCCCGACGCAAAAAAAATGTTCGAAAGGCTTGTGCAAGACGAGGAGGCGCACGAGCGCGTCCTTAAAGAGAGGTACTACGAAATCAAAAAGCGGCTCGGCCTGAAGGCGTACAAACAGTCATGAGCGCATATGCGCGTGACGAGTCCGCCGTGAACCGACGGATTGCGATAGGCGTGATAGGCGCAGGCTCGTGCGATTCCAGGACGGCAGAGCAGGCCGTGCGGTTGGGCGAACTGCTCGCCGGGCGCGGGGCCGTGACAGTGTGCGGCGGGCTTGGCGGCGTTATGGAGGCTGTGTCACGCGGCGCGTCTGGCGCTGGAGGCGTGGTCGTCGGGATACTCCCCGGCCCGGATAAAAGCTCCGCCAACCGGTACGTCACGATCCCAATCGCCACCAACATGGGCCATGCCCGCAACGTTATCATCGCCCATACCTCCGACGCGCTTGTGGCGGTGGAGGGGGAGCATGGGACGCTTTCGGAGATCGCGGTCGGGCTTAAACTAGGCAAGCCTGTGGTGGCCATGGGTAAATGGAGCCGTATGGAGGGTGTGACTCCAGCGGATTCGCCGGAAGATGCGGTCGAGAAGGTTTTTTCAATTCTTCAACGCTAAAGGCCAGATGTTTTCACGGCTAGTAACCGGTTTTATCCTTGCGGTCATTTCCCTGTTGGCCGTTTCGTGCGCCGAGCGCGAGGATATCCGAAAACCGGTTTTCAGCAGGGACGCCGTCGATGAGCTTGTGGAGACTTCCGAGACGGCTGGCTACCATGTCGTCCAAAAAGGGGAGACTCTTTACAGCATAGCCGCCAAATACGGCGTTTCCGTCTCCTCCATCCGCAGGGCCAACAAGATAGCGGATACCACCTCAATAAAGCAGGGCATGCGCCTTTCCATACCGGGAAAAGACCTGACTCAGAAAAGTGACGCAAAACCCCGCGCCGAGCAGGCTCCACGCTCCGCTCCGTCCACTTCCGGCAGGTTCATATGGCCGGTCAAACCCGTTTTAATCGGCTCCGGTTTCGGTATCAGGAATGATTCGAAACACGACGGGGTGGACCTTCGGGGGGAGAAGGGCGATCCCATCGTGGCTTCCGGCAATGGCAAAGTCATTTTTTCGGGATCAGGCCCGACCGGTTACGGCAAGATGGTCGTTGTAAAGCACGACAGCAGGATCATCACCATCTACGCCCACAACGACGAAAATCTTGTTCCCGAAGGGCAGGAGGTCAAACAGGGCGACAAGATCGCCACCATAGGTAATTCCGGCAGGGCCAGAGGCTATCATTGCCATTTCGAGATGAGGATAGACAGGAAGCCATCCGATCCGGCGAAACACCTGCCGGAGCCAAAGTAAGTCAAAGGTCTATTTGATTACCGGCAGACCGGCGGCTTTCCACGCATATATGCCGCCGGACAGGTCGAAAACGTTGTTAAAACCTTTGGACGCCAGATACCTTGCCGCATCGTTTGACCTCCCGCCGACGGCGCAATAAACAAGCAGGGTCTTGTCTTTGAACGAAGCCAGCTTGTTCATTGACGCAGGAATCTTATCGAGCGGCACAAGCTGGGCGCCTTTTATTCTTCCGTCCGGGCCGGTGTATTCGTCAATGTCCCGTACGTCGAGGATCATGTCTATGCCGCCGGTCTCGATCATTTTGGAAGCGGTTTTAGCGTCTACCCTTTTGCTCTGGTCTGCAAGGGAGGGCAACGACGATGCGAACACTATGAGAACCGCCAAAGGAAGAGCGGACAGGCGGGGCAAATATCGGCGCACGATGGAAATCACTTTTTACTCCTGAAAAAATATCCAGGTTTCATTTTACACCATCCGTTCCCCCTGCAAAACCGCGCGTTCCTTGCGCCTGAACGCCGCCATCGAGGCGGCATTCAGGGGCTGTCGCAAATGGTAAAACAGAAGCGACTAGCGCTGTTCGAGGTGTTTGTGTACATTTGACAAGCATGGTGAAGAAACCTCCTTTTCCCTCCCCTTAGCAAGGGGAGGTGGCGCGTCTCCGCGCCGGAGGGGTTTAATTAAACCCCCTGCCACTGCGTTGCGGTCCCCCTTGGTAAGGGGGACGAAGTTGATTCACACTCGCCGAGGTGTTCTTCACCTCCATCTGGTAGGGGCGCAGAGCTCTGCGCCCGTCTTAAGGGCGGGCGGTTCTCGAACCGCCCCTACCGGAGGACGGCGGGGTGAAGAACACCCACGCCGAGCATTTGGAAGAGCGCCCCTTCAGGCGTTGCGGGCGGGGTCGCCCGCGCTCCCAAACAGGAAGGTGGGGTGAACACCCCATTGCGAAATTGATAGGTTGCTCAAATATCCTTGTCAAAAGGTGGGAAACGAAACCGTATTTGGAAATAAAAAAAACCCGGAAGACGGCGTCTCCCGGGTTTTTGTAAGAAAAGTCAGCTTAGTGTCTGTTGCCGCAGAAGCCGCCCTGACAGGCGCCATTGAAGCCGGCATGACAGGTGGCGCAGGTCTCCGGGTTGAGCGGATGCCCCTTGTCCTTGGAAGCGATGGACTTCTCGTCCTTTATAGCAAGAACGTCATAGACTATCTTGCCGCCAGCGAAATCCGTGGTGAAAACAGCGCCGATGGCTTTGAAAACCAGCACGCCGCCTTTTCCATCCGCATACTTCTTGGCCCTTTTGTCGTAGTCTTTTTTGACAGCGGGATTGATGTAAGACTCGTACGCGCCGGGTTTGAGTTTGCAGTAGGTGTCAACGGTGGCCTGGAGTATGTCGTCCCCACCAAGAGGAAGGACGTTCACGCCGCACTCAGGCATAGGGCCTTTGGCTTTGCCGGCAGGCCACTTGTCCCAGTAGTTGGCGGCATTGCTTGTTCCAGCGGCGCCCAATGTGATCAAGGCAGTGAATAACGCGATAACGGTAAGAAGCTTTTTCATCGTAAATAAGTCCCCCCAAAGGAATTAAAGTAATGATGAGTGACATCATAGCCTTTTCACGGCGTAAGAATATGATATATGTCATGTTTCTTTAAAAGGGCGGATATGGCGCCAAGGGTGATAGTTTGCGGGCGTTCGGGCTTCCCAATTTACCTTTGGACATTCGGCGCTTCGGAATATTATTATAGTGAAGCAGTGGTGAAACTTATTATCGGCGCGGCTGTCCGCTAAACCTTGAAGGGTGTTGGTTGATGAGCGGTGATTTCAAGGGGAAAAGGGCGCTAGTGGTAGACGATTACCATAGCATGCGCGTTACCCTAAAAGAGCTTCTGGAGGAACTCGGCTTTTCCGTGACGGAGGCCGAGAACGGCCTTGAGGGCCTGGAAAAAGCCAAAGCCGATCCGTTCGACATAATTTTTACCGACATCGTCATGCCTGTCATGGACGGGCTGGAATTGTGCAACGAGGTCAAAACCAATCCAAACTTGACCCGCATACCTGTGGTCGTTCTTTCCACCCATACCGACGCTTCGTATCTGGTCAAGGCCATCGGCATGGGAGCCGACGATTATGTGCCAAAACCGATAGAGCGCGCGCTTTTGCTCAAGGTGGTCACGAGGCTTTCAGATGGATACTGAACACAAACCAGGCGAAGTCGGCGGCGGAAAAAACGTCGTGGACCGCATGATGGTCAAGATTAGCCATCTTGACACGCTTCTTAACCTTGTCGGAGAGGTGATCATCACCTCCAACAACATCTCCACAACCAACCGCAGGATACAGGAGTTCTACGACCGCCAGAGAGCGATAGACAAAGTCACCATGGACATGCTCAAGATGACGGAGGTCGCCTCCAACCGCGCCTCGTCGGAGATGCACAGCCTGGTGATGGACATACGCATGGTGGAGATACGCGCCACGTTCCAGCGGTTCCGCAGGGCTGTGCGGGATATGGCCAAGGACGCCGGGAAACAGGTGGATTTCGTCACTATCGGCGACGAGACGCTGGTTGATAAAACCATCGCCGAAAAACTGTACGACCCGCTAAACCACCAGATACGCAACGCCATTGATCACGGCGTGGAGGATCCTCTGGAGCGTCAGCGGATGGGCAAGGGGCCAATGTCCAAGGTCACGCTGAGGGCGTATCAGAAAGAAAACAACGTATTCATCGAGATCAGGGACGACGGAAGAGGGATAGACCCGGAATCCGTCGCAAAAGCCGCCGTCAACCGTGGCATCATCGAGGAGGGCGCCCTTTCTTCGATGACCACCGAGGAAAAGCTGGCCCTGATATTCCATCCGGGCCTGTCCACGAAGGTTACAGCCAGCAAGATATCCGGCAGGGGCGTCGGCATGGACGTGGTTAAAAGCAACATCGAACAATTGGGCGGCGATGTGGCGATAGACACGAAGATAGGGGAGGGGACCGCGTTCACCTACCGCATTCCGCAGATAACCGCCGTCAACATTCTCGACTGCCTTACTGTACTGGCCGGAAAGAGCCATTATGCGATCCCGATTCTCAACGTCGTCTCCACGTTGAGCATGCCTGCGTCCAATGTGCATACCACGCTCCAGAAGGGCCGTTCAATAACCCATCTGGGGTCGCTTGTCACGCTTTTCGACCTAAACGAGCTGTTGGGCGGCAAGCCTCTCGATCCGGCCGACGAGATCACCATCGTCATAGTCGAGGCCAAGAACGGCAGGGTGTCCGTTAGGGTCAGCGAGCTTCTCATGCCCGAAAAGCTGGTGTTCACGCCGCTGTCCAAGATGTTCAGCGTCCAGGGAATATCCGGCACGACCACGATGAGCGGCAACAAGATGGGCATGATAATAGACGTCTTTGAGCTGATCAACCGCTCACGGGGCGTCGTTCTTGGGGGCGAGACCGCGCCGGTGGAGCGTGTGGGGCGCGCTCAGGAAACTTCGGGAGGGGCTCTCCAATCAGCCGCTGTCGTGGCGGGGGGGACGGCGGTTGAAGAGGTTGATGAGGTTGAGAAGAAGGAGGATATCTCCGGCAAGCTCGTGTTGTCCTCGGACATCGGCAAGGAGATAGGTCATCGCGAGGAGTTCTTCGTCGAGTTGGAGGATATCCTGCGCAATGTTGACGAGCAGATACTTTCTCTTGAGAACAACCCCTCCGACATGGACATCGTCAACAGGATATTCCGCGATTTCCACTCCATGAAAGGCAACCTGATGATGGTTGGCCTTACCGAGCTTGGAGGCTTCATCCACGAGGTGGAGGTGATCCTGGATCAGGCCCGTTCCGGCTCGTTGGAGATCACCGAAGAGATAATTGACATACTCCTCGACTCAGCCGATATCATAAAGGCCGCTAAACAGGCCATCGCCGAAGGGCGCGCCCCTGTAATAGACAGAAGCCTTCTAAAAAGCATCGAAAAGTACAAGAAGCCCAAAGAGAAAAAAGTCGAAGAGCCGGTGGACATCCACAACCGGACTTTTCACATCGGGTCTCTTGAGAGGATCAACCTGTTCGCCCACAGGCGCGCTGAAAAACACCTCTATCAGCTGTTCATTTCGTTCACGCCGAAAAGCCAGCAGGCTTTTCTCGTGGCTCTCTTGATTCTCAAAAGGCTGGCCAGGATCGGCCACATTTTCGGTTGTGTTCCTA
Organism: Nitrospinota bacterium; assembly: GCA_015231995.1. Classification (GTDB taxonomy): domain Bacteria; phylum Nitrospinota_A; class UBA7883; order UBA7883; family JACRLM01; genus JADGAO01. Next base: position 8,781 of record JADGAO010000058.1, read on the forward strand.
CCGCCGAAGAAATCGAGAACCAGAGCATCTCCAACCAGCTTAAGGTTATGTTTTCGTCGCCGATGGACGAAGCTCCTCTGCGGAAGTTCGTCGAGGACGTTTTGATGCGCTACTACGACGTTAACGAGTACGAGATACTCAAGACGTCATGAAACGGCCGGTTTTGCCGGATAGGGAGGCTTGACTAACGATGGTGGATATTATCCTCGCCGGCGAAGGTGGCGAAAAGTTCGGCGGATTCGAGGCTATTCTAGCGGAGGTCGGGGAGGCGTTCGACAGGCTCGATGTCGAGATAACCGACCCCGGTTTTCAGGAGATGATATCCGCCCGCATCTGCGGCGTGATAGTAACAAGGTTCAACGAGGGCGACCTGGCCTCCATCAAGGCGATGCAGACGATAAGGCTGAAAAAGCCGTTTCTTAAATTCATTTTCATTACCGACAAAGAGTTGCATCCGGCCATTCTTACCCTGATGTTCAACGAAGGGGCCTACGGCACCATAATGGAGCCTCTTTCCAAAGAGTCTTCGTTGCAGTTAGTCAGACATGCCATAAAGCGTTCGAAGTGGGAGACGGACGAAGCCACCCGCAACCGCGATCTGCTAGTTCTCAACGAAAGCCTTATAAAAAAGGTGGAGAAGCTGGAGCGCGACGCAGGCAGGTTCCGCGACATCATCGACAAGATGGAGAAATTCGTCTATTTCCTGCTGACCGATAAAGGGTTCAAGCCAAAACAGGTGAAAATACTTTTCGTGTCCGATTCCTCCTACCAGCGCAATCTTTTCGAGGAACTGTTCGGGAAGATCGGCTTTAACGTCAGGGGAGTCATTTCAGCCGAGAGCGCCTTGCCGGAGATCAAGTCTTTCGAGCCGGACATCGTGGTTTCCGACCTGGAGCTGACAGGCATGTCCGGCGTGGAAATGGCGCGGGAGGTGAAAGGGAAGAAGGGATATCCAAGGCTTCATTTCGTGATACTGACGGCCAATGAGGACAAAATGGATTACATCCTGTCGCCGGACACGATGGTTGACGATTGCGTAATCAAACCGGGCGACAACGAGAACGTCCAGGGGGTGGTGGCCAAGATAGCCATGGGGACGCTCTCTTTGTGAAATCTGCCGGTCAATGCCGTCACCAGTAGGGGGGGCGCAAAGCCTGCGTTGGTCAGCGATTTTTTTTAAGCGATTCGGCATCCGCCTTTATCTGCTTGAGGCGGCTCACCATCCTGTCGAGCTTGTCCATCTGGCCGTCGATCTGGCTTAACAGCTCGTTGGTCGTGGTTTCCATGTCCTCTATTCTGTCTGGGTATGGCTCTCCATCGCCGGTCATGAGCCAGTCCAGCGAGCACCCGGTGTGGTTCCTGATTTTTATGAGATTTTCATATTTGGGGATTTTTTCCTTCTGCCAGTAGTACTGGAAAAGCCCCTTCTCTATCCCGATCTGCTTGCACCATGCGTAGGGTTTAACCTCTCCTATCAAATACTGCAACCTGTCCTTGAAGTTTTTGAGTTTAGAGGTCATTTTTTTTAGCGTCATGGCCCACCCCCTTGGTTTGGCTTTGGAATAATGGATCTCTTACCAATATTTATAATATCAATACTATGTTTTGTCACTATCTAAATTTGCTAACATATCTAAATTTGCGATTGTCCGTCCCGGCGCCAAGGCCCCGCTGGAAACGTCAGCGCGTATTGCGACGCGGCTAAATGCTGATCGGCCCTATGGCGGGATGGCTTGTGATGGCCACCTGCAGGTACATCTCGTGGAAATCGGGCGTGGCGAAAGGCACGTGGACTATCACCGCCCCGGCGCCGTATATCGTCCAGCGTATGTTTTCGCCAACGATGACGCTTGGGATGCCGTTGGAGGCTTTCCAGCCGAGTTTTTCGCTGACGCTCATGCGCGCCCGCCCGGCGACCTGGTTGGTGATCTCCCCGATGGCGCCTTCGACGTCGGGGTCGCGGTGGTTTTTGTATGAGTGGGGGGCGTAAAGCATGTTGCCCGTTATCTCTAAGATGGAAGCCTTGGAGAAGACAAGTATGAACTGCCCAGAGTAGTCGCCGATGAACGATAAGGCCCCTGCCGCGTCGCCCTGGATGTTCGAATGTTCGATGATCGTGGCGGCTTTCGTGCGAGCTTCGACTTTGGTTTGCGCGGTCGTGCCTATAACCTCTTCGGTGGCCTCGATAAAGCTTTTGACCATCTTGGCCACGACCGACCTGTCAAGATTATCCATTTGAGCGCCTCTAGCCTGCTGGTATTGCGTTGTCATAGCTGGAACGTGAAGACCTCTTTCACTTGTTGATTATCAACCTGTCGGATTTCTCAAGGCTCTTTTTCTTTACGCCCTGGTAATTGTCGATCTCTTTCTGGACTTTCTCCGCTTCTTCCTTAGTCGTGCTGAATACCCGGTAGGTCAGTTTGGAGCCGGGTTCACCAGTGACCAGAACCTGCCATACCTCTTTGAGCGCGTCGTTGGGATCGCATTTGACGGTTTCTATTTTCATCAGCCGGTCCGCGTCTATGGAGGCCAACCCTTGCGTCCCGTCGCAAGCCAAAGTTTTGAAACTTACCTTGTATGTGGAGATACTGCCGGCAAAGCAGAGCGAGGGCGCAAGAAACACTGTCAGAAAAATTATGATTTTGCCCATCGGTTAACCCACTTTTGGTTGGTTTATGTTCACAGTTTATCATTACGGCGATTTGATACAAGATGATTTTGGATACGTCGGTTAAAACTTGGAGCGTTTTCTTCCGCCAGAGGATACAATTGAAAACTTTAAAGTCCACACATATCCAAAAAACGACGGCGCTGGCCGGCGGCTGTTTGACTTGAAAGGAGATTTCAATGGCGGGCGAATATATTTTCACCATCAGCCAGCTTCAGAAGGCGTATGGGCAGAAGGTGATCCTCAACAACATAAACCTCTGCTTCTATCACGGGGCCAAAATAGGCATCGTCGGCGATAACGGCTCCGGCAAATCAACGCTTCTTCGCATCATGGCCGGCGAGGAGACGAATTTCTCCGGCATGGCCGATCCCATGAAGGGGATAAACATCGGATACCTTCCGCAGGAGCCGAGGCTCGACCCGGCGAAAAACGTGCGCCAGAACATCGAAGAGGCTTTCGCCTCCATCAAGGCGCTTATCGCGGAGTACGAGGCGTTGAGCGAAAAAATGGGCCAGCCTATGTCGGACGACGAGATGGAGAAGGCGATGGACAAGATGTCCCGCCTGCAGGACAAGATAGACTCCGTCAACGGCTGGGAGCTTGACCGGCAGGTCGAGGTGGCGATGGACGCGCTCCTGCTTCCTCCCGACGACATGGACGTCACCAAACTCTCCGGCGGCGAGCGGCGCCGGGTGGCGCTGTGCAACCTGCTATTGAAAAAGCCCGACATCCTGCTTCTCGACGAGCCGACGAACCATCTGGACGCCGAAACCGTGGAATGGCTTGAGACAGCTCTGCGCGAGTATCCGGGAAACGTCATCGTCGTTACGCACGACCGTTACTTCCTCGACAACATAACCAAGTGGATACTGGAACTCGACAACGGTAAAGGTATCCCGTTCGAAGGCAATTATTCCTCCTGGTTGGAGCAGAAGGCCGAGAGGATGGCGATGGCCGAAAAACAGTCGGAGTCCGTCCGCAAACATATGGTCAAGGAACTGGAGTGGATCCGCTCCAATCCAGGCGCAAGGAGGACGAAGAACAAGGCGCGCGTGAAGGAATACGATAAGCTTGCGTCGTCGCAGAAAAAGATTGACGCCAACTCGCTGGACATACAGATAGCTCCCGGGCCTGCCCTCGGCGATCAGGTTATAGAGTTCCGGGGCGTCTCCAAGGCGTATAACGGCAACGAGCTTATCAGCGACCTGAACTTGATCACCCCGCGCGGAGCCATCGTGGGCATAATCGGCCCGAACGGAGTGGGCAAGACCACATTGTTCCGCATGATCATGGGGCAGGAGGCGCCCGATTCCGGCGAAATCGTTATCGGCAAAACCGTCTCGCTGGCATACGTTGATCAGTCGAGGGACAATCTGGACGGGACAAAGACCGTGTTCGAGGAAATCTCGGGCGGAGCCGATTTCGTGGAGATCGGCGGGAACAAGATCAACGCCCGCGCTTATGCGGCCCGGTTCAATTTCCGCGGACAAGACCAGCAGAAGAAAGTCGGCAACCTATCCGGCGGCGAGCGCAACCGCCTGCATCTGGCGAAGTTGTTGCGGAGCGGCGGAAACGTTCTTCTGCTCGACGAGCCGACGAACGATCTCGATGTGGGCACGCTTCGTTCTCTGGAGGACGCCATTCTCGAATTCAACGGTTGTGTGTTTGTAATCAGCCACGACCGCTTCTTCCTCGACAGGATATGCACACATCTTCTCGTGTTCGAAGGCGGAGCCAAGGCCCGCTGGTTCGAAGGCGCGTTCGCCGAATACGAAGAGACACGCAGGAAAGAGCTTGGCGGCAAGAGCGAGAACAGGCGTAGCAAATACAAAAAGCTTTCGCTTAAATAGGACGGGACGATGAAGGGTGTTTTAAGCTCGCTGGGACTGGTTTTTGGGGATATCGGAACCAGCCCCATCTACACCCTAACCGTCATAATCCTGCTGACGAAACCCGACGAAGCCCACATCATGGGCGTGCTATCACTGATTTTCTGGACGCTGGTGACGCTCATCAGCGCCCAATACGCATGGCTTGCCATGAGCCTGAGCAGGAAAGGCGAGGGTGGCGACATAGTGCTCAGGGAGATTCTCGTCCATCTCCTTAAGGGCGGGAAAAAGGCCAGGTTCGTTACGCTGGTTTCATACGTCAGCGTCTCTTTGATGATCGGCGACGGCGTAATCACGCCGGCGATAAGCATACTGAGCGCGATGGAGGGAGCGCGCCTTATTCCGGGCCTGGGCGCTCTGACGCCGCTTCAAATAACGCTGGCCTCATGCGCCGTGGCCGTGGCCCTTTTCAGCGTGCAACGCTACGGCACGGACAAAGTGGCTGGGGCGTTTGGGCCGGTTATGGTGCTCTGGTTTCTTGCGCTGTCCGCTTCGGGGATATTTTCGATATCCGCTTTTCCTAGTGTTCTGGGGGCGGTCAATCCCTATTACGCCTTCAACTTGCTCAGCGAAAACGGGTTGGTGGGATTTATCATACTTTCGGAGGTCATTCTATGCGCCACCGGCGGCGAGGCTCTCTACGCCGACATGGGGCACATCGGGGCCAAGCCTATCATCAAGGCCTGGTTTTTCGTCTTCGCCGCGCTCTTTCTGAGTTATATGGGGCAGGGCGCCTTCGTCATCACACATCCCGAGACGAAAAACGCGCTGTTCGAGATGATATTCAGCCAGTCGGCGTTTCTCTACGCGCCCTTTTTGGTGTTGAGCCTCCTTGCCACGGTGATAGCGTCGCAGGCGATGATAAGCGGCATGTTTTCCATCGTCTATCAGGGCATTTTCACAGGTATGTTCCCGAGGCTACGGATAGATTTCACCTCCACGAAATTGCGTTCGCAGATATATATCGGGTTTGTGAACTGGTTCCTGCTGGCGTCGGTTCTCTTCGTTATGTTCCAGTTCGGCGAGTCGAGCAAACTGGCCGCGGCCTATGGCCTGGCCGTCTCCGGGGCGATGACTGTTACCGGTTCGATGATGACCTGGATTTTCTTTTTACGCGGCGATTACTTCAAGTCGTCGGTGGCGCTGGTTTTAACTCTTATAGACCTGGCGTTCCTGCTGTCGTGCGGCACCAAAATACCTCATGGTGGATTCTGGTCGCTTGTCATCGCCTCGGCCCCGCTGACGCTTATCATGGTCTACACGCTTGGGCAGAGGAAGCTTTACAGGGCCATGCGGCCTGTTGACGGCGACTTTTTCGTGGAGCAGTACAAGGCTCTCTACTCTTCGTCCGTCAAGCTCAAAGGCACCGCGCTTTATTTCACCCGCGACACGGACAAAATCCCTCCTTACATCATCCACACGATGTTCATCAACGGTATCCTGTACGAGGACAACATATTCATCTCCATAAGCACGCTCGACGTTCCTTTTGGGATGGAGAGTTATTTCCGGGGCGAATTATCGGATGGGCTTCGGATATTCGAGATTCACATCGGCTATCTGGAGCCGCTGGACCTGGCGGATGTTTTGAGAAAGTCCGGCATCCATGAAAAAACCATTTTCTACGGCATCGAAGATATCGTCACGAGCAGTCCTGTATGGGGCTTTTTTTCGGCAATCAAGAAGCTGTCGCCGACATATGTGCAGTTTTACAAACTCCCGCCGAACAAACTGCACGGCGTTGTGACGCGGGTGGAGATGTAAAATCGTGGCGTCTTCGGGGCCGTTCTTTGTCATCCTGAGGAAGGCTCTGCGACCGAAGCAACCTGTCTTTTGTCATCCTGAGGGAGTCCTCGACCGAAGG
>JADGAO010000059.1 GCA_015231995.1 Nitrospinota bacterium
GGGCGAGACTTTTTCCTTGATGCGGACAAGTTCGCCCGCAGTCTCCAGCGAAGAGGTGAGGGGGTATTTTCAAAAACTCCGAAACGGGCGAGGTATCGTGGTTGGGGCAAGGTTCAGATGCAGGGGTTCATGGAGTCTATCGCGCACAATTTGCGATGCTGGCTTGGTTGGTTGCGACGGAATCCAGAGCTTGCCATTTGACCCTTTATGGGGGAGGTGTGTCCAGAAGTGGAAATAAGGCGATAAAAGCCGTTATCGAGCGCATGAAGCCCGATAAACGGAGGTGAATCTATGCTGTTTCGGGTAATTTTGAGGAGATAATGGCGCCTATATGCGACGCTGATGGAAAAAGAAAGCTTTGGGCGACAGGCCCTAACGCCGAGCCGTTTGAGACGGCTCGCCACACGCTTGGCTCCGGCCTCATCGTTGCTCTCCATGAAATACTTTTTGTCGGGGACAACCATTACGTCCAAGCGAGATTTCGCCACATCCACCCCCGCAAACCTGTCCGCTTTAACCTTGCTCATTGTCGTCTCCTTTCCATGCCCAACCTTGCAAATGCGAGCTTATTGGCTCAAACAACCGTCCGGGCTATACTGGGAAAAGAGGATGCGCTAGCCATGCTTCGGTACGATCTTTTAAGATCAAGGATCTTACGGCTTGGCGCATCCGATCGTGTAACTCAAGTGCATATCCTTTCACCCTTGAAGGAGTATGTACTATCATTTTATAGCCTATGAGTAATATACAAGGATCAAAGTAGAATAGAATATTCTATTGATAGATTCTTCACTTCGCTACGCTCGTTCAGAATGACAATGATCGTGAGCCTCAGAATGACAAAGCGTTCCGAACGACAGCGATATGCGCGCCCAGCCCTCTCACTCCCTGCGTATCTCAGTCCCAATTCCCTGATCGGTGAATATCTCCAGCAGGACGGAGTGTTTCACCCGTCCGTCTATGATATGCGCTTTGGATACGCCCGCGTCCAGCGCGGCGAAGCAGGTGTCCGCCTTGGGTAGCATCCCTCCGCTTATCACGCCATCGGCTATCATCTGGCGCACTTCGGATTGTGTCACGCCGGAGATGAGCTGTTTGTGTTTGTCCATTATCCCGGCGGAGTCGGTGAGTATCAGCATCTTCTCCGCCTGCAATGCCCCGGCTATGGCTCCTGCGACATAATCGGCGTTTATGTTGTACGTTTCGCCGTTTGAGCCGACGCCAACCGGCGCGATGACCGCGATGAAGCCCGCGTCTTCCAACGCCTTTATCACCGACGTGTCCACTCTGGTAACTTTGCCGACCAGGCCCACGTCTATCATCTCCGGCCGTTCTCCGGGGGAGCCTGTTTTTTCCACAAGCATCTTCTCCGCCATTATCATCCCGCCGTCTTTGCCGGACAGGCCCACCGCGCGTCCGCCCGCGCCGTTGATAAGAGAGACGATTTCTTTGTTCACGTTGCCGACAAGCGCCATCTCCACAACGTTCACGGTTTCCTCATCGGTGACGCGCATACCCTGCACGAATTTGGTGGGGATGTTGAGCCGCTTTAGCATCTCGTTTATCTGCGGCCCTCCGCCGTGGACGACCACAGGGTTTATGCCGATATGTTTCAGCAAAACTATGTCGCTGGCGAAGACCTTACGCAGGTCTTCCTGCACCATCGCGGCCCCGCCGTATTTGATGACGATGGTCTTGCCACGGAACTTGCGCATGTATGGAAGGGACTCGGTGAGTATCTCCGCCTTCCGTACGAGATCCTCCAGCTTTTTGGCTCTCTCCATCGGTCAAGCGCGCGCCGAGGAGGGGGCAGGCTCCACTTCCCGGATTTTCTTGAGCATCCCGGAAAGAGAGAAACGCGATATTTTCCGCAACCAGGCCGGTTTTTCCAGCTCTTTTTTAAAACCGGGCGTGATGCGCCATACACCGCCCTGATCCAACTGCTCCGCGCTCACTTCGCCTATATCCATCATCTCTCCCTGAGCGCGTTCAAGGTCGCCCGCCGCCACTTCGTTGCGAAGGTTGGTTATGGCCACAACCGGGGCCTGCTTGTAGGGCGTGAGCCTTGCGATAGGCCCTTTCTCGTCGTACACGACAACTTCCATGGCCCGCCTGTTGACCAGGCTGACGATCTGGCTGGGGTACAACATGAACCGTTCGATGGCGATCTTGCGTTTGAGGCTATCCATTGGGTTCTCCTTTACCTGCTATGTTTTCGCTTTTAACGCCCTGGGATGGGCGTCGTCGTAAACTTTCATCAACTGCTTCAACCCGACGTGAGTGTATTTCTGCGTCGTGGAAAGGCTGGAATGCCCCAGCATCTCCTGAATCATCCGCAGGTCCGCGCCGTTGTCCAAAAGGTGCGTGGCGAATGTGTGCCGCAGTTTGTGCGGGGCGACAGGTCTGTCCAGCCCGCTCTTTATCCCCCATCGTTTCACCACGGAATGAATGGAGCGCACGGTGAGCCTGTGTCCGCTTTTGTTGAGGAAGACAGGCTCGCCGAGCTTGTCGGTACGGCGGTATCTGGTTTCTTCAAGGGCCTTTTTCAACGCAGATCCGGCCTTCACGCCGAATGGAACCAGCCGCTCCTTTTTCCCCTTGCCCAGCACGGTTATGAACCCGTTCTCCCAGTCTATATCCTTCACGGAAAGCGACTCCATCTCCGATGCGCGCATCCCCGTCGCGTAAAAAAGCTCCAGTATCGCCCTGTCGCGAAGTGAGGCGGAATCGTCCCCTTTCGGGTTTTCCACAAGCGCAAACACCTCGTCGGGGGTCAAAAAATCCGGAGTGATAGCAGGTTTTGACGGTAGGGGGATGTTTCGCGCCGGATTGTGACCCATCACGCCTATCCTCTGGAGATAGGCGAAAAAAGAACGCAAGGTGGAAAGCTTCCTCTCCAGCGTGCCGGGAGAGACGTTCCGGCCAAAAACCATTGTGGCGAAAGCGCGCAGATGTGTTTGTTGCAGGGATGAAATATCGTTTCTGCCACGAGTATCGTCCCAAAATCCACGATCGCGCAGAAAATCGAAAAATTGACAAAGATCGAGGGTGTAAGCCCTGAGGGTGTGGGAAGATGAATTTTTCTCCGCCACCATCCTGTCCAGAAACAGGCCGATTATCTCTTTTTCTGGAGCTTTTATTTTTGCAACATCCATAGTGAACTTCCGATAAGCAAGATAAATGCCGTTGTACCCCAAAATGACGGAATAGAAAGATCAAGAAAGACAATATATTACAGGGAAGAGATTGAGAATCGGGTTAAAGAGACGCTTATTGAGTCCCCAAATTCAGGGAAAACCACAAAGTTTGAGGGGGAAAACATCCCGGGTTCATTAGAATGGAAACCTTTGCATAATCCACCACGTTCGCGATATTGTCATTCTGAGCGCTAGCGAAGAATCTATCAAAAGATAATTTATTCTACTTTTTTGATCCTTCAGTCGCAAAGCTCCCTCAGGATGACAAAACATGGAAATATTTGGTTATGCAGGACATTCCTTAGAATGGGGGGAATATTTTCCTTTAAATAAAAATAATCTCTTATTGAACTGGCGCATATAATAGCATATAATAGTGTAATTTTAGATTTGTGGAACCATTGAATTGGGGGGATGGGATATCCACAAAATATACACCAGATTGAGACAGGCATGAAAAAAGCATTAATCAAACAGGCTAGTGTCATATTCGTGGCGTTGATATGCGCCATCCCACTATTAAGTTCGCCGGCGATGTCCGCGACTATAAACGTTACGGCCAGCGCAACCGACACTCTCAATGGCGCAAACGGTCAGTGTTCTCTTCGAGAGGCCATCGCCAACATCAATAACGCCACAACCACATACGCAGACTGCCCTGCCACCGGCGTGTACGGCGTAAGCAACACTATAAACATCCCTGCTGGCACATACACCACCTCCATCGCCGGGTCCAATGAAGACTTCGGCGCTTCGGGAGATTACGACATACTCAGGAACGTCTCCATCGTTGGAGCGGGCGCCAACCTTACCACAGTTAACGGCAATGGCAGTGTCATCAACGACCGGGTTTTCCATATTCCCGGAGCTTATACCGTATCCATATCGGGCGTTACTGTCACCGGCGGCAATATAATAGGCGCTTCAGGCGGCGGCATTTCCAACAGCGGTACACTTACAATAACCAGCTCCACCATAAGCGCCAACACATCGGCAACCACCGGCGGCGGCGTTTATATGAGCGCTGGGACTCTTAATATCGCCACATCCACCATCAGCGGCAACACCTCCGCCACTTCCGGCGGCGGCATCTATATAAACGGGGGAACGCTCACCGTCACCGGCTCAACCGTCAGCGGCAACACGGCGACAACCCTTGGCGGCGGTGGTATTTTCAATCTCGGCGGCGCCGTCACGTTGACAGGCTCCACGATAAACGGCAACACAGCCACAGCCGGTAACGGCGGCGGTATCAATAACTGGAACACGGCCACAATCACCAATTCAACCATCACCGGCAACACTGCGACGCTCGACGGCGGCGGCATCTATGACAAAAACGTAATTACCGTCACCAACGCCACAATCAGCGCCAATTCGGCGTCTGGAGTTGGAGGGGGCGTCGCAAAATCCGGCGGCGGGGTGAGCGTTTTTTCCAGCGCTATCGTAGCCATGCAAACCCTGGGCGCGGATTGTTCCGCTTCCGCATCGCTCACATCCAGCGGGTACAACCTCGACAGCGACAACACCTGCGGGTTTGGACAGGTGACGGACAAACACACCGATCCTTTGCTTGGCGCCTTGGCCAATAACGGCGGTTCGACTTTTACCATGTTGTTGCAATCCGGTTCGCCTGCGATAGACGCAGGCCCGGCGACATGCGCGGCGGCGCCGGTGAACGCCGTTGACCAGCGCGGCACGGCGCGGCCGCAAGGCGCCGGGTGCGACATCGGAGCCTACGAAGGCGGCCTCCCGGCTTACATGGTGTCCGCCTCCTCAGGGACAGGCGGAACGGTTACGCCAACGAGCCAGCGTGTGGTCAGCGGTTCGACGGCTTCATTTACGCTGGCGGCGAGCGCTGGATACACAATCAGCCCAACCGTTGGCGGCACATGCGTAGCCGGGTTGTGGACAGGGGCGGTTTATACGACCGGCGCGGTGACTGCGGCCTGCTCGGTGAGTTTCACGTTTACAGGCCCCCCCTCGGTGACAACCGGTACGGCGACGAGTATCGCGCAGGCAGGCGCGACACTGAACGCATTAGTGGATCCGAAAAACGTCTCGACCACGGTAACGTTCGAGTATGGGCTGACCAACGCATACGGCTCAACAGCCGCTGGCGGGACGCTGACGGGCGGGACCGCCCTGCCCGCGACCGGGCAACTGACTGGACTGGTATGCGGCACTACATATTACTACCGGGCCACGGCCGTAAATGCGAGCGGGACGACCAACGGGACTGGCCGCACTTTCATCACGGCGCCGTGCCTGGCCCCACTGGCCACTACGGGCGCGGCGACTAACATCATGCAAACCGGGGTGACTTTTACCGGCAAGGTGGACCCGAAAAAAGCCACCACGACGGTTACGTTCGAGTATGGGCTGACCAGCTCTTATGGGGCGTCGGTGTCCGGCATTACGCAGACTGGCAACGTGCCACGGAACGTCTCGGCTTCTGCGACGGGGTTGGTCTGTGGCTCTACATACCATTACCGGATAGTGGCCGCCAATTTCAACGGCCCAGCCTATGGGACCGACAGCACGTTCAAGACATTAGACTGCCTCGTTCCTGGCGTGACCACGGGCGGGGTTCGAAACATCATGCAGACGTCGGTGACCCTTACCGGATTGGTGAATCCACAGGGAGCCTCGACTACTGTGACGTTCGAGTATGGGCCGGACTCCAACTATGGGACAACCGTATCCAGGGGAGCTTTGATTGCCAGCAGACCCCGGCCTGTGTCGGCGCAGATTACGGGGCTGACTTGCGACACTGTATATCATTTCAAGGTGGCGGCGCTTAACGCCAACGGGCCGGGGAACGGGATCAACCGCGCATTCAAGACGGCGTCATGCCTTACTCCAGGCGTCGCAACCGAAAAGGCGATCAACATCGGGCCTTCAATGGCCACTTTTACGGGTAAGGTAAACCCGAACAAGGCGCTGGCCACCGTTTCGTTCGAATACGGGTTGACCACCGCATATGGGGCAACCGTCTCTGCCGGGACGCTTACTGGCGAGACTATCCAGCCCGCCTCCGCACAGGCGGTCAACCTGGCTTGCGCCACGACGTACCATTTCCGAATAGTCGCCGTTAACTCCAATGGATCAGTCCCCGGAGCCGACCGTGTTTTCAGGACGACTCCATGCCCTGCATATGATTTCGGCGGCGATGGAAAGTCGGACATATTATTGCGCGACGCCGTAACGGGCCAACCGAACGCATGGATGATGAACGGCGTGACTGTAACATTGAACGCGCCAACCAGCCTCTCCGCCGGAGCGTACACTTCGACGAGCGGTTTGCTGGCCCAGGGGATCGGCGATTTTGACGGGGACAGCAAATACGACATATTGTGGCGCGACGCCGTATCCGGCCAGTTGACGATATGGACGATGAACGGGGCCGTTGCGGCAAACGCTACCGCCAGCATGTTCCCGGGGCCTTACACATCATCCACGGGATTGCACGTTCAGGGAATTGGGGATTTCAACGGCGACGGCAAATCCGACATCCTTTTCAGAGACGCGGGAACCGGGCAGACGTCGGTATGGATAATGAACGGCTCCACAGTGACCGTTTCCACGCTCACCAACGTCCAGGCTGGATTGTACACCGCAACCTCTGGATATCAGGTTCATGGAGTGGCCGATTTCAACGGCGACGGCAAGGCTGATATCCTCTGGAGACACGCAGGGACCGGCAAAACCTCCATATGGTTCATGAATGGAGCCAACAAGACCGGCGGCGGCTTCACTACTCTCCAACCAGGGTTATACGCCGCCACAACCGGATGGCAGGTGCACGGGTTGGGAGACTTTAACGGCGACAAGAAATCGGACATCCTCTGGAGACACGCCATAACCGGAGAGACGTCGGTCTGGTTCATGAACGGAGCCAACAAGACCGGCGGCGGCGCCACCAGCCTCCAGCCCGGGGTGTACACCTCCACCACCGGATGGCAAATTCAGGGAGTGGGAGACTACAACGGCGACGGCAAATCCGACATCCTTTACCGCTACGCCGGAACCGGGGAGACGTTTATCTGGTTGATGAATGGAGCCACAGTTGTCGGCGATTGGACCAGCGTCACGCCGGGGGCTTACACCTCCACAACCGGACTTCAAATTGTAAGCGAAGAGACTATAAGGTAGGCGGTCTTGTGCGGGGGCGCGCCAGCCGCGCCCTCGCGGCTACCTGCAAACCCGTCTATCAGGCTTCCTGCGCGAGGCCTTTGAGCGCGTAGATTTTAACCGGTATGTTTTTTCCCTTCACCATAACTTCGCCCAGAAAACCTGTCTCGTATCGCCTGTGCGCGTTATTGAGGGTTCGTTCGCTGATAATGATTTTATCCCCGTACTCTTTGGTCAACGATTCCAGCCGCGACGCCACGTTCACACCGTCGCCTATGGCAGTATAGTTCATCCTATCGAGCGACCCCATGTTCCCAACAACCACATTGTCTGTGTTTATGCCGATTCCTATGGTGATGTTCGGCATCCCACGCGAGTTCAGCGTGACGTTCAGCCCTTCAAGAGCCGAAGTCATCTCCAGCGCGGCCAGCAGGGCGCGGTCCGCGTCGTCTTCGTGCGAGGCCGGGGCGCCGAAAAGCGCCATGATCGCGTCGCCGATGAATTTGTCCACCACTCCGCCATGTTTGTCTATTATGGCCGCCATGGTGGTCAGATAGATGTTTAGAAGGCTCAGAGTCTCATTAGGCGTCATGTTTTCCGAATGGGTGGTGAACGAGCGTATATCGGAAAAGAGAATCGTCACTTCCCTCTCTTCACCCCCAAGTTCGAGCTTCTTGCTGAGCAACTCTTCCGCCACGGCGTGCGATACGACTTTGCCCAACAGGCTTCTCATCCTGTCCTTTTCCTCCAGTCCGCTGGCCATGTTGTTAACCGCGTTCGCCAACGCGCCTAGCTCGTCCTTGCGTTTGACGCTCACCCGCGCGGAATAATCGCCACCTTCGATGCTTTCAACCTGATCCATCAACAACCGAACCGGGCGGGACATCGTTCTGGAAAGGAATATCCCGGCCAACGCCGAGATTGCGAGTCCAACGCCGCCGATAAGCAAAAGCGCGGCGCGCAGGCGTTTGTACGGCTCCAGCGCCTTGGAAAGGGAATGCTGAAGGATCGCGGTGATTTTGTAATCGGCTCCGGGAGGATGAGCCAGGGGTATTCCAAGGGTAAGCCATTTGTCGTCCGCAAACGAGACTTCATGAATGACCGGATCCTTGCCTGGCTCACCAGTCATTATCTGTTTGGAGGTAGGAGGGATGTGTCCGGCGATGGTGGAGGCGATAGGCTCCCACGTCCCCTTCTTCTCGACAAAAAACGAGACCTCCAGCCCCGTCAGGCTTTTCAGTTCTACGGCCAATTTTTCATCCACGAGAAAACCGATGGAAATCCACGCCACCGGATCGGGCGCGAGAAGCGGACGATGATGGTTTGATACGTTTTCCCGTCAATAATCGCCATGGAATGAGCCGCGCCCTCATCGGCCGCCATGTTGAGCAGATATGGGTGAGGATACGGAGTCGGCTCGACCGAACCGGTGAGCGTGTTGGCCAGCGTCTTTCCCTCTATGGAGATCAGAGACATGGAATCGGCCCCGATCCTGTCGCGATGGTTGGCAAGCGCCGACAGCACGGTGGGATAATCCTGCGTGGAGTAAGCCAGCTTGAACGCATAATCTCCCGACAGGAGCCATGCCGATTCCGACAACTGCCGGAACCGCCCATCCATGAGCTTGTTGAAAATCCGCGCGCCTGTTTTAAGATTCTCCGATATCACCTGCCCAGCGTTCGATTTGCTGGCCATATCCACGAAAAGATGCGTCGCCACCAACGCCAGCGAAAGAAGGGTTATGAAAAAAAAGAGAAGCCTGCTTTGAAAGCTGTGAAACTCCAAGCTACCTGTAACTCCTTCCTGAAATGGAGGGAGCGCGTTGTATCTTGAATTCGGGTTTGAGGTTTAACGCGAATGTCTTCTCGGCGCCATCCTGTGAAACCTGCGCGTCAACCGCCATGGCCTCAGGATCGCCCTTCATCCTGTAATGCCAGGCCGCCAGCTTGTAGTTGCCGTTCGGGATGTCTTTTATTTTGCCCCTGCCGTCCTCTCCTGTGACGGCGAAATACGGGGTGTCCACCACGATGATGTATGCGAGCATCCAGTCGTGAATATTGCATCCGAGCGCGACAATCCCCGGTTTGTCGAAAACCATGGAATTGTCCGGTGAGCCTATGTAAAGCGGAAGCTCGAATTTTTTCGCCGGTGAAATGGAATAGACGTGATGGCGTATGTTGTCCTTGTTTGGGAAACTGACGGCGGTTCCCGTTTGCACCGCCATTATGATGGGGATGAATTCCTTGTTGATCTGATCCATCATCGCCATCTTGCCCTTTTCCACCGCCGGTGTTTTGCCTCCAGCTGGCGTGGCGTAAATCACTGAACCTCTCAACGGATTATTTTTCGCGTCAAACACCTTTACGGCGATCTCTCCTGCGTTTGCAGGCGGGCCGAAAAAAATCAACGTGAAAAACAGCAGAACTCCAGATGCAATGGCTGGCGATGAAAATCCCGTAGAGCTTCCCTTTAGGCGCCAATCAGTAAGCATAAGCCACCCCCAGCCTTACAACATTGTTGGTATAGTCCGCCACGCTGGTCGAGGTGGCGTGACGGGCGTAATCCAGGTTAAGCGAGAGTTGCGTTGCGATTTCCCCGCTTACGCCAAGATTTATGGAATGTGTTTGCGCATCGTATCTGACAGAGGCCCAACCGGGAAACGCGGCGTCGTTCCAGATGGGTGTGTATGAATATAACGATCCGGCGCCCGGAACGTAATCGGCGGTCACATCGCCGCGCCGGTAACGGTATCCAGCAGTCAGCTCCATGCCGGATAACAGGAATGAGACCCGCGTGAACACCGAGTTTCCCTGAGTGTCGTAAGGGTTGTCATAAGAGGCGGCGTAGCAGTTTGTATCCGTTCCGTAGTAGCCACAGCGCGGCGTGAATGTTCCGACGGGAACGGCTTTGTCGTATTCATACCCCACCAGGATTTTCAGCCGGTCGGTCACCCAGCTTGAACCGCTCATCCCGGCGGTGAACAGCGTGACGTCACGGTGGTTGTCTTTAACATCGTCAAGACCGTATGAAACATGCGCGTTCATCCGCACGGCCTGAAGGCCGACGCCGAACTTGTGGTTGAGGTTGAGCGAGAACCTGGCGGAAAAACCGCTCAAGTCCCCATAGTCAACGTGGTTTCTGCTTTCGATGTCCACGATGGCGGAAAGGCCGGTGTATGTGGCGATCTGCTCGTAGTACCCGCCGGAGAGGCTGGCGAGATATATCGAATCGGATTTCATGGCGGAGTTTGTGTTGGCGACGTTGTCGTTTCGTTCTGCAAGAGCGCCAGCTTCGAGAATCCAATGCGCCTCTGCGGCTACCGGCGAGGCGAGGAGATAGAAGAAAAGGGCGTAAGCTCCACATGAGAGGAGCTTGCGGATGTTGTCGTGGCGGCGGTTTTTCAATTTATCCTCCGCTAAACTATGGAGGCATTATAGCCTGAAAAAACCTGATAGAGAATAAAAGAATGTTCTGTCCTGCTTTGATCCTTGTATATTACTCATAGGCTATAAAATGATAGTACATACTCCTTCGGTCGGAGCCTGTCCTGATAAGCGAAGCGAAGATTGTCATTCCATCGTTTCGCCGGATATCAGAAAACTCGTCATTCTGCTCTGCTCCGCTTCGTTCACAACCAGGAAACGTATCCCCATACGGTACGCCTGTTTGTCCATCACTAGCGAATCCGCGCGCCGGACAACTTCCGCCGTCGCCAATAACGGCTCGGAGCTATATGGGAATTTTATCTCCATGTACACAAGCGTCCTGGGCGGAATCCGTTTGCCGATGTCAATCGCCGCGCCGCTGGCGGAGAAGTTTGCGCCCACTCCCTTGAAATAGGGTGATACCTGGTACTTGCCCGGAGCGGTTTTTTGGGCGACGCGATACCGCACCGGAGCTGAATAGTCACGCCGATAAGCCTTCCTTCTTTCCGCAACTGATAATTCCTGGCCCATATATTCCCCTTAAATCATGAAAACATTCGATCACCGTCGCCATAAATCAGGGAACGCGCAGAAACCTCCTCTTTCTATGCAAGCAAGAAATACTCCATCTGTAGCAGTCTGAATTTAAAGACGATATATTTTTACCAGGCTAAAGGAGGTGAAGGAAAGCACAACAGCTGTAGGAAAAAACAACGAATCTGACGCTGTAAAAGGAACAGGAAGAGCGCGCTTTAAGGAATGGCGAAGCTGGCAAATACCAATCTCGACTTTGGAATGCGGACTTTAAATCCAGGCGGACATACTTCAAATCCAGCTCAACCTTTTTGTGGCTATTTACCACACCTGTTGTTTTTCGCCACAACAATTACTGGCATAACTTGACCATATTCTCTTTTAAATCATACTGTTACACTTCGGCATCTATTATGCTAGGACATTACTGGTGGGGATTGTTCGCTTTTACTAGTTTGTCGCTACTTTAGCGAGTTGGGGGTTTACTTTATGCTGGCGCATAATAGAGCCAAATCCTCTTTGAGGGGGAACGCGTTCGTCCTGATACTGGTTTACACCCTCATGTCGGCTGGCATTATCATTACCGCCTATGTCTACTCCCGGAATTATGAGCAGAATTTCCACGCCAATGTGGAGAGCCAACTTTCCAGCATCGCGGATTTAAAGATCGGGGAGCTTACGCTGTGGCGCAAGGAACGGCTGGGGGATGGATATCTCCTTTTCAAGAACAAAACTTTTTCCAAGCTTGTACGACTTTTTCTGGAAAACCCTGAAGACGCCGACGCGAAAAAACAGCTTCAGGACTGGATGCTTAAATACACATCGGCCTATCAGTACACACAGGTGGCCCTGTTTGACGCCCATGGGTTCTTGAGGGTTTTAGCTATTGAAGGCGACAAGCTGGTTGATTTGAGAATCTCCCATAATATCGAAGCCATCCTGCGTGAAGGCAGGGTGGTTTTCCAGGATTTTCACAGGGAGACTTCCGATGGACATATCCATCTGGGCGTTGTGGTTCCCATCTTCGACGAGGCGGATGAAAACCTGCCTCTGGGAGTCCTTCTGCTAGAGGTTGACCCCACAACTTATCTCTACCCCTTTATAAGCAGGTGGCCGACGCCGAGCAAAACAGCCGAGACATTTCTCGCCCGCAGAGATGGTGACGACATCCTGTTCCTCAACGAACTTAAGTTCGACAAGAACGCCGCTCTCAATTTGCGGATTCCGTTGACAAGGAAGGACCTGCCTGCCGTCAAGGCGGTTTTGGGGCATAGAGGGGTTGTGGAAGGCATGGATTATCGAGGGAAGGAAGTTATCGCCGCAGTGGGAGCCGTGCCCGAGTCCCCCTGGTATCTGGTCGCCCGAATGGACATTGCCGAAGCATACGCCCCGTTGGAAGAACGGATATGGCAGATGGTCGCGCTTGTCAGCGTCCTGCTGATCGGCTCCGGTTTCTTCCTTGGTTTTATCTGGAGGCGGAGAAGCGCACGATTCTACAAGGAGCGCTACGAAGTGGCAAAGGAGCTGAAGAAAGCGGAAATGAAATTTCATCTGTACATAGACAGCATATCCGACGCCATCTGGGTATTAAACACGGATCTCATGGTGATATACGTTTCATCGAGCGTATCGCGCATTATCGGATACACGCCGGATGAGATTACCGGCAAGCCGAGCATGGACTTTATCCACCCGGACGATTTATCCCTTGTGGCAGATGCGCAGTCCAGCGTCATTGAACATCCCGGCCATCCGGCCACTCTGCAGTACCGGATGGTCCACAAGGACGGTTCGAGCGTCCATGTGGAAACCACCGGCGTTAGCATGATGGACAACCCGTCCGTGCATGGCGTGATCATAACCATGAGAGACATCACCAAACGCAAACGGGCGGAGGAGGATTTGCAGAAGTTTTTCAACCTTGTCCCGGATATGGTTTGCGTCGCGTCGACCGATGGTCATTTCCTGAAGGTCAACCCCAGTTGGGAAAAGACGCTGGGGTTTACCGAGTACGAGATACTTTCAACCCCTTTCCACGATTTCGTCCATCCCGACGACAGGGAAGCGACGATGAAAGAAGTGGCGGAGCAGATAGGCGTCGGAGCGGCCATAATGTTCACCAACCGTTATCGTTGCAAGGACGGCTCTTACAAGTGGCTGGAATGGAACGCGACGCCGAGCGACGACGGCAGACTGCTATTCGTCGCCGCCCGCGACATAACGGAACGCAAGCTGGGGGAAATCGAACTGCGCCTGGCGAAGGAGAAGGCCGAGGCCGCCACGAAACTGAAAGACCAATTCGTCGAGCTGGTGGCCCACGACTTGAAGTCGCCGTTCTCCTCCATGATGGGGCTTATCAAGCTTTTCGCGGACCGCCACCCGGCCATCGAGGACGACATAAACCAGAAAATCCTCGAACGCGTCATGGCAAGCGGCGAGAGGATGATATCCATGATAGACGACCTGCTGAAGATCAACAGGCTTCAAAGCGGGAAGATCACCCCGCAACCGCGTTTTTTCAACGGACGGATGGCGGTTTCCGCCACGATTGGGTCGCTTGCGCATAACGCCGCCCAAAAGGGAATCGAGGTGATAAACGAAATCTCGGTTGATATGAGGCTCTACGCCGACCCGTCGCTTTTCAACGAGGTACTGCTCAACCTGTTATCGAATGCGATCAAGTTTTGCTCCAAGGGAGATACGATCACCTTTTTCACCCCGCCAGGCAAAAACGCGATAGCCGTCCGCGACACCGGCAGGGGCATCAAGGATTCGGCGCTACCCAACATTTTCAAGCATGAGGTTGTCACAACCACCCCCGGCACAGCGGGGGAGTTGGGAACGGGCTTTGGCCTGCCATTCAGCGCCGACATAATAAAAGCGCACGGCGGAGAAATCACGGTGGAATCGGAGCCGGGCAAAGGGAGCGTGTTTTGCGTAACCCTTCCTTATGTCAAACCCGTCGCGCTGATCGTGGAAGACGATTTGTTGGCGCTTATGGCGCTTAAAGGCCATCTTGAAGTTTTCGGGATTGACGTCATCGAAGCTCTTGATGGTGAACGGGCGCTGGCGGCGTTAAAGGATAAACGTCCACATATCATCATCACCGACTTGAGTATGCCAGGCATGGATGGATTTACCCTGTTAGACCGGCTCAAACAAGACGCTTCGACAAGCGCGATACCGGTGATAGTAATGACAGGGGCCGACACCGAGGTGAAGGATAACGTCTTCCGGCACGGGGCGGAGGATTTTGTGGGCAAGCCGCTGATGCTGGGAGATTTTATTCCTAGAGTGCGGAGGATAGTGGGGTGAAGGATATGGATTGTCATCCTTGCTGAAGGAGTCCTGCGATCGTTGTCATCCTGAAGGAAGTGAAGGATCAAAGTAGAATAAATTATTCTTTAGATAGATTCTTCGCGTTGCTCAGAATGACAATGACCGACAGAATGACAATGACCGACAGTTGTCATCCTGAGGAAGTCCTCGACCGAAGGATCAAAGTAGAATAAAACATTCTTTTGATAGATTCTTCACTTCGCTACGCGGAGTTTACCCTGAGTTCTTCGAAGGGCTCAGAATGACAAACTCTGTGCAGAATGACAATGTTGCGAAATCGCTGACTTATGTAAAGCCCCCTTATCAGGGGGGCTAAGTACCTCGGCAAAAGCTTGTTCGATGAAGTTGCGAAAAATTTAGCGGCATGGAAAACAGATTTTCTTTTGGAGTGTTATGAACAGGGAACCTGATAAAAAGCAATCCAAGTCAGAGTCAGGATGTT
>JADGAO010000005.1 GCA_015231995.1 Nitrospinota bacterium
CGCTCCGCAAAAATCCAAGCGCCAGCATCGCTCCCAAGCTATCATATCCTTTTCGCCCAAAAATCGGATTGTTGACATGAAAGAATCTTTTGTATTCCCGGCGCATGAAAAAAAAGCCATCGTGGGCCTCTCCTCCGTGCTGGGCCTTCGGATGCTTGGCCTATCGTTCATGATACCGGTGATGTCCGTGTACGCCACCAGCCTGCCCGGCTCCACCACTTTTCTGGCCGGGATAGCCTTCGGCATATACGGCCTTACGCAGGCGTTTTTGCAAATACCGTTCGGCTATATGTCCGACAGGTTCGGGAGGCGGCGCATCGTGGCCACGGGCCTGTTCATCTTCGGCGTCGGTAGCGTCATCGCCGCCACAACGACGGATATTTACATTCTCATCGCCGCCCGTTTCCTGCAAGGGGCCGGGGCCATAGCGTCGGCCTGTTTTGCGTGGGTGGCGGACCTCACCGAAGAATCCCGCAGGAATATGGCGATGGGTTTTCTGGGCATGAGCGTGGGCGCGGGCGTCGTGGGCGGGATGGTGGTGGGGCCGATCATCGGCGGGGCGATGGGTGTTCCGTTCCTTTTCTGGCTGACGGCTATCCTTTCCGCGCTTGGGATTTACATAACCATTTTCAGGCTCAAGGAACCCCCCGCCAACCAGCCGCACGAGAGCGCGGATTTTTCGCTCAACGTAAAAACCACGTTTCATAACGCCTTCAAGCCGGACCTGCTCAAGCTCGACGTGGTGGGATTCCTGGTCAACGCATCCATGATCGCCACAAACTTTTATGTGCCGCTACGCCTCAAGGAAACGCTGACGATGGGCGAATTGTGGAAGGTGTACCTGCCATTGACCATCCTCGGCGGCATGACCATGATGCTCTCCACCCGCAAGGCGGACAGCGGAAACCCGAAGATAATCATCACGGCGGCGTTGTCGTCGCTGGTGGCGGGTTTTATCGTAATGTCCACCTCGCCGGATTTCTGGACGGTGGTCACGGGATTCGGCCTGTTTTTCTGCGGGTTTTCCGTGCTGGAGGCGACACTGCCGGCGGCGGTATCCAAGCTTGCAAACCCAAAACATCGCGGCTCGATCATCGGGGTGTACAACCTGAGCCAGTTTTCCGGGGTGTTCGTTGGCGGCGCGCTGGCCGGGATGTTGAGCGCGAAACATTACAGCGCGTTGTTCATAATCATGGCGGTCGCCGCGGCGACGGCGGCGCTGTTCGTCAACCTCACAAGGGGAGTGGCAGGAAAACCGGCGACAGCGGAGTAGTTTTCGAAGCGTTCTAACAAATTAAAATGGCGCAGACCAAAAGACGCGACAAAGCGGTGGTCAGCAAAACCATGTCCGTCGTGAAAAGCTCCGGCACCGCGCCGGAGATTATGTTGCGCAAAACCCTCTGGCGGATGGGCCTGCGCTATCGCCTGAACGTTAACACCCTCCCCGGCAAACCCGATGTCGTTTTCGTAAAATCCAAAGTGGCTCTCTTTGTGGACGGCGATTTTTGGCATGGCAGGCAATGGCGACTGCGCGGCTACAAAAGTTTGGATAGCCAGTTCGACGGCGTAAGCAACAAGCCTTATTGGGTGGAAAAGATAACCCGCAACATAGCTCGTGACCGCAAGGTTAACGCCCAGTTGCGTAAACTCGGCTGGCGCGTCGTGAGGGTATGGGAGAGCGACGTTAAAAGGGACGCGCAGAAGGCGGCGAAAAAGGTTTTAAATTTAGCGCCCGGCCTCACGAAATTTGACCGGAGTTGACGTGGGATGAAGCTAGTTGCTATCGTAATGATAGCATCACATCGCAAGGAGGCTGTTTATGGCTCAAATCCTGGTTCGAGGTCTCGACGAAGAAGTTGTGGAGCGCCTTAAAATGCGGGCAAAGAAAGATGGCCGTTCTCTTCAGTCAGAGGCCAGGCATATTCTCGAGCAATCCGCGTTTGAAGCCAGGGTGGATCCGAAGACGGCCCGGAAAATAAGCGAAGAGTTTCATCGCAGATTCAGAGGCCGCAAATTCCCCGATACCGCCGAACTCATCCGCGAGGATCGCGAGCTGTGAAGGCATTTGTCGTGGATGCGAGTGTGGCGGCGAAATGGTTCGTGGAAGAGGAATACAGCCCCACCGCCCTTTCGATTTTGGGCGGAGCCGCTCAACTCCATGCGCCGGATTTCATGTTGCTGGAAATGGACAGCATAATCACCAAGTGGACTCGGCGCGGCGCAATTGGTCTGGATGAGGGAAGCGACATAAGAAACGCGCTTCGGCAATACCCCATACAATTTCATTCATTCCCGTCGTTTCTCGATTCCGCTTTTGCGATAGCCAGCCAGACGGGACAGAGCGTCTACGACAGCTTATATGTAGCGCTTGCGGCCCTGCTTAAGCGCAAACTGGCGACGGCTGACCGCAGGCTTTATGATGGGCTGAAAAATAGCCCGTTTCAAAAGAGCGTTGTCTGGATCGGGGATATTGTCTGAAAGGCGTTGAGGATTTGAGGCAATGCTCCCAAAAACTATCCAAGCGGTGAATGCCCTTCCACCGGGAGGGCTTTCCCGCCTATTTGTACCGGTAGGTTATCCTGCCTCGGCTAAGGTCATAAGGGGACAGTTCCAGCTTCACTTTGTCGCCAGGAAGGATACGGATGAAAAACTTCCTCATCTTGCCGGATACGTGGGCCAGCACGGTGAACTCGTTCTCCAAAGCGACTTTGAACATGGCGTTAGGCAGGGCTTCCAGGACGGTGCCTTCCACTTCGACGCACTTGTCGGTAGGCTCCTTTGGGGCTTCCGCCTCCCCATCCATGGGGCCTTTTCTTTTTTTCTTTGGACGCCCGCTTCCGCCGCTGGGACGCGCTCCAGGTCTGGCCATTAATCCTCCGTACCGCTCATATTTCAAGAACCGCTGTTTAGCGCAATCTCATTAGGCTAACCCATATCTCCGTTTATTTCAACAACATCTTTTCCGTCACAGCTCCGAGACGAGCCGCCGGATATCCTCAGCCGTGTTGAAAAAATGAGGAGCCACCCGTATCCCGCCGCCTCGTTCCATAACAAGAATGCCGGCTTCGTTGAGCCGTTTGACGATCTGTTTGTTATCGTCCTTGTCCTTTGCGCTGAAAATAAGGATGCCCGACCGTTCGTTCTCGTCCATCGGCGAGACGATCGCGTATCCACGCGAGCGCAAACTCTCCACAAGCTGGCCGGTTAGCGATAGTATCTGCGCCTCGTTACGTTCTATTCCGAAAGCCGTAATCGTTTTAAGCGATTCACACAGCCCGTAAACACCAAGTACGTTGGCGGTGCCTTCCTCGAATCGTCCGGCAGTCGGTTTTGGCGTGAAGTCTATGTTCCCGAAATTGTACGCATCCGTAACCGTGTTCCAGCCCACACGGGTCAGGCGCAAAAGGTCTAGCCTCTCTTTGGCGCAGTAAAAAACGCCGATTCCCTCCGGGGCGCAGAGCCATTTATGCCCCCCGCACGAGAGGAAATCCACGCCGTATTTTTTCACATCCATCGGAAGCGCGCCAAGCGACTGTATGGCGTCCACAAAAAACAAAAACCCCCTCTCTCTGGCCATCTGGCCGAGCGACGTCAGGTCGGCCCGATACCCGGTGGCGTACTGGACTGTGGATATTGCGACGATCTTCGTTTTCGGCGTCACCTCGCGGGCGATCATCTCCGGCGTGATTCTTCCGTCAACGCTTCTGGCGATTTTGACGGTGACTCCTTTTGAGCGCAGGTTGAGCCAGGGATAGACGTTGGAGGGGAACTCCAGGTCATTGATGACCACCTCGTCCCCTTCGACGAATGGGAAACCGGACGCCACCAGCGACACCCCATCAGCGGTGTTGCGGATGAACGCCACCTCATCCTCATCGGCGCCTATGAGTCCGGCGGCCAGTTTCCGGGTTTCGGCGGTTCTGGTTTTCCACTTTTCGCTCCCAAGATAGGCAGTCATGGTTATTTCCCTCGCCAATTCCCCCATGGTTCTACTTGCGGATTCGGGGATGGGAGACAAGCCTGCGGCGTTTAGGAAAACATACTTCTCAAAAATCGGGAATTGAGACCGGATCGAATCGGATTCCCGAACGGTGAATGGCGAAGGCATGATTTAATGTGACCTCTTTTAGATCAGTTGGTTAGGGGATAAAACGTAAAAAACAAGCTCAACCCGTGCGCGAGAAACCCCTGATTTGAAAGATGGCTTTTTCGAATCAAAGGGTTGGAATGGGCGAAAGCGGTTTACAGTCCGTATAGCCATAAGCTATCATAATAGAATATATTTTTTAGGGTTGTGAGGAAAAAATGAGCGTGTCCGGGTTCGCCGACCTGCACATTCATACACGCCATTCCGACGGGACGGAGACGCCGGCGGAGATTATTGAAAAATCGGCGAAGCTCGGGATCATGTGTGTGTCTATAACCGACCACGACACGATCGCGGGGTATGAAGAGGCTTTGGACGCCGCCAACAGGCTTGGGGTGGAACTTTTGCCCGGGATAGAGGTTTCTTCCTATATCGGCGACAAGAGCGTGCATATTTTGGGCTACCTGATGGACATGGATAACGAGTTCCTTGCCCAAATCGTCACGGACAACCGCGAAAGCAGACTGCTACGGATGGGCCGGATGGTGGACAAGCTAAAGGCCTTGGGATACGCCGTTACATTAGAGGAAATCCTCGAATACATCGGGGAAGGCACGTTGGGCAGGGCCTTGCTCGCCAAGTTTCTGGTGGCCAAAGGGTTTTTCAAAAATCCGAAGGCCGTATTCGAGACGATACTCGGCGATGGAAAGCCGGTGTACGAACCTGTGCCGAGGTTTACGCCGGAGGAAGCCATCGGGCTTATAAAAGTTTCCGGCGGGGTGACGTCGCTGGCGCATCCCGGTTTTACGGACGTTGATGAAATAATGCCGAGCCTTGTGGGCGCCGGTTTGGACGCGATAGAGGCATTCAGCCCACAGCATGACGAGGCGAGCCAGCGCCGCTACACGACGATGGCCGAGAGGCTGGGCGTTCTGGTGACAGGAGGCTCGGACAATCATGGGCCGGAGAGCGGACGGCGTATTGGGGGGGCGTTCCTGCCGCGCAGTCATGTGGAAAGTCTCAAAAAGCGGGCGGCGTGGCAGGCGGCGGCAAGACACGCGTGAAAGGAGAAATCGAGAATGAGACTTAAGAGGGAGATGATAAGCTACCTGGCCACTAAGATCGTGCGCGATCTGACGGATAAGGGGCTTCTGGATTGCGGCGAAGAGACAGAAAACGTCGTCGAAAGAATAGGCGCCATCATCTACGGCGACCTGCATGTGGAAGACGACCTCAACGACGAGGTCAAGGTCTTGCTCGAGAAAATGAGCGAAGAACTCGACAAGTCTCAGATAGACTACCGAAAGATGTTTCAAATGGTGAAGATGAAGCTCGCCCGCGAGCGGGGCATAATCCTGTAGGCGAAGGGAGGTTTTAAGTGAAACTGAGCAGAGAAAAGATAAACCACCTTTCAAAACTGATCCTGGTGGGGTTTCTCGACGACGACCGCGTGGAGTTTTTCTGCGACGAAAACGACCTGCGGCTGGAGATAGTAAACATACTGCGCCACGAGATAGACATCGAGGAGCAGATAGACGACGAAGTGCGCAAAAGCATCTCCTCGTATTCGCGCGATATCCGCGAAGGCTCCAACGAGTGGGAGATTCTCTTCCACAAGCATTACAACGAAGAGAACAGGAAACGGCGGGGCATCTCGCTGGGATAACCGGTTCTCCGGTTTCCTGTATGAATATACAGCCTTTGTATAAGCATGATTTTGAAGCTCGGCGGAGTATTTGACGTTCGGCGGGGTGTTCTTCACCCCGCCGTCTTCGTTTCCAGACACGCATCGCCCATTGGGAGTCTGAAGTGAAGAACAACTCGGACTGCAATATGCAAAGGCGGTATACGTTTTTATCGCGACATCCTGCTGTCCTTCTTCTCCTCGTATCATTTTTTTGCCTCGCCATCCAGTCCATAGCATTTGGACAGTCAGCCGAGTTCGAGGAAGACCTCAAAAAAGCCGCTCAGGGCGACCCGGACGCGCAGTTCTCCGTGGGCGTCTCCTATTCCATCGGCGACGGGATAGAGGAGGACGACGTTAAGGCGTTTGAATGGTTATCGAAAGCCGCTGTTCAGGGGCATTCCGCCGCGCAGTTCTTCATTGGCGATATGTACGAGAACGGCGAAGGGGTGGAACGCGATTACACAAAGGCTGTGGAATGGCATGAAAAAGCGGCCGTGCAGGGAGACGCGGATTCGCAACTGCGCCTGGGGGCTCTTTATGAAAAGGGGCTTGGAGTCCCCGTCAATTACGCCAAGGCGATGGAGTGGTATATGAAGTCGGCGGGGCAAGGGAAAGTTGACGCGCAACTAAGCCTGGGAGCCATGTACGACAAAGGGCGTGGAACGCCTCGTGACATGAGAATGGCGGCGGAATGGTACGGCAAAGCGGCGGAAAAGGGAGACGCCAGGGGTATGCTGGCGATGGGGTTTCTTTATCTCACCGAGGACAAATTTTCCCCCGATTATTACTCCGCTCGAAACTGGTTCGAGAAAGCGGCGAGAAAAAAGAATTACGAAGCCCAGTATCATCTGGGGGTTCTATACGCGACCGGGTTTGGGGTTCGGCGCGACTATGTTCAGGCGCACATGTGGTTTACGCTTTGTTTTGCGTTCGTCCCGGATGCGTGGGATATGCAACGCAGAATCGAAAAACGGATGACACGCGAAGAAATAAAGAAGGCGGAAAAACTGGCGAGGGAATGGAAACCCGATCCGGTGGAGACGAAACGGTAAATCCGGATTCCGAAATTGCGGAGAGATTCTTCGCTACCTCAGAATGACAATGTTTTTGTCATCCTGAGGGAGCTTCCAGCGACCGAAGGATCGAAGTACAAAGGAATGTTCTTTTTGATAGATTCTTCACTTCGCTACGCTTCGTTCAGAATGACATTACGTTCAGAATGACAAGCAAGCAGTGTCATTCTGAGCGAAGCGAAGAATCTCGACAAAAAGCAAAAGAATCATTAGCCAAGCGCAACCCACTCCCCATCGTCACCCTGAACAAAAAACCCAATCAGCTTAAGCCGCAGTTCGGCGGAAACGTCTCTAACTTTCGCAATCGAACCGCTCGGCAATTTGAGAGCCATCTGACAACTGCCCGCCAGCTTGCGCGGTTTTATGACAGGACGGGGCTTCAATCCCGCTTCCTTCAACGCGCGTTCGGCTTTAAGGGTTTCTGTGGTGGATTCGAAAACCGCCAGAAAACTCCCGTTCATTTCGCGTCCTTGATAATCCGGCGCAAAATCCTGATAAACGTCTCCACATCTTTTCTGCGGGTCATGGCTCCGGGGCTTACCCGCACAGCGCCTTGGGGAAACGTCCCTGCGAATTTGTGACCCTCCGGCGCGCAATGAAGCCCCACGCGGACAGCCACGCCTCGCCTGTCAATCGCCGTCGCGATCTGCGCCGGGTCGCTACCTGCGATGTTGAACGATATAAGGCTTCCGCGCCGAGCAGGATCGGCTGGCCCGTAAACCGTCGCCCTCGGTTCGTTTGAAAGCGCGTCCATAATCAATGTGACGAGCGAAATTTCTTTCTCCCGGACTCCCTGAACAGTGAGGCGTCTTACATGCTCCACACCGGCCTTCAACCCGGTGATTCCGGGTGTATTCATCGTCCCCGCCTCGAACTTGTCGGGCAGGAACGGCGGGGTCATATCGCTCTCCGAGTTGGAACCTGTGCCGCCCTCGATAAAAGGCTCCGGCGTAATTCCTTCACGGAACCATGCAAACCCCGTCCCCTGCGGCCCCAGCAGGGCTTTGTGCCCCGTGCCGACAAGGATATCTATCCGGCTGGTATCGAAAGGAATGGAGCCTGCGGACTGAGCGGCATCCACGAGCAGGAGAACGCCTTTTTTCGCGCAGGCCTCGCCAATAGTTTTTGTGTCGAGTATGGCCCCGGTCACATTGCTTGCGCCGGTTACTGCGAGCATTTTAACGTCCGGGATTTTCGACGGGTCTGGCAGTCCATACTCATCCACCGGCGCGTAGACGACCTTCACGCCCGATTGTTTGAGCGTGTTCAGCGGGCGCGTGACGGAATTGTGTTCCAGGCGGGATATGGCCACAGTATCGCCCGATTTCAACAGGCCTTTCAGGGCGATGTTCAGCCCTTCCGTGGCGTTTTTTGTGAATATGATCCGTTCAGGGTCGGTAAGCCCCAACAATCCCGCCAAAGCCACCCGCGTCTCGTAGATCATCCGCATTGCGGCCATGGCCTTTTTATGCCCAGCCCTGCCGGGGTTGCCCCAAAGCGTCCCAAGCGCGCGGGTGACGGCTTTTATGACTGGGCGTGGTTTGGGAAACGACGATGCGGCATTATCGAGGTATATCATGTTCTATTATTGCTTTCCGGCAATTCAGGGTTATGCGTCGGCCTATTTATCCCTCCCTTAGCAAGGAGGCCTTGCATAAGTCAACGAATAGCTTCCTTACCCTCTCCCCGCCAACTTTGCGGGGAGAGAGCCTGCCCTGAGTCTTCCGAAGGGAAGGCGCGAAGCGCCAGGTGAGGGGTTACAAGCAGTATCTCAATAATGTTGAGCTCGCGTGGCTCTAACTCAAAACACTGTTTGTTTCCCTCACCCCGACCCTCTCCCGCGATGTTGCGCGGGAGAGGGGACAGAGCCATTAGTCAACTGCTTATGCAAAGCTCTCCTTGGCAAAAGGATACCTTTTACGCATTAATCATTTTCGCAATATTGTCATCCTGAGGGAGCCTCAGCGACCGAAGGATCAAAGTGAAAAAGAATATTCTTTTTGATAGATTCTTCACTGCGTTCAGAATGACAATTGCGCTCAGAATGGCAATGTTGCGAACGTGATGGATTACCCAAAACCCTCCCTGCCGAGGGGAGCAAAAAACAAGAAAAGAAATAACCTCTCACTTTTCCTGTTTGTGGATGAGTTTTATAAAGACGGCGATAAGCTCCTTGTCGAACTCCCCCTCGGTCTTCGTAATCAGCGTCAGCGCGTCGAACGGGCGGAA
The DNA here is from genome assembly GCA_015231995.1 of Nitrospinota bacterium. Lineage (GTDB taxonomy): Bacteria > Nitrospinota_A > UBA7883 > UBA7883 > JACRLM01 > JADGAO01. The sequence continues at coordinate 9,077 of JADGAO010000005.1, forward strand.
CGCCTTTTTGTAGGCGCGTTCTGTGGTCAGCGCGTCGTATATGTCAATGATGGCGGATATCCTGCCGAAGATGTGTATCTTGTCGGCCTTGAGTTTGAAGGGATACCCGTTTCCGGTGAGCTTCTCGTGATGCTGAAGAAGCGGAAGCAAGGCGCGTTCCGGGATGGACTTGTTGCCTTTAAGCATCTCGTATCCGAGAATGACGTGGTTTTGGACCTTCACATACTCGATGTCGGTAAGTTTGCCGGGTTTGTTGATAAGGTTGTTTTCAACCTTGCTCTTGCCAAGGTCGTGGAGGATGGAGCCAAGCCCCAGATCGGCAAGCTCCTTAGGGTCGTCAATGCCGGCCGCCATCGCCAGCGCAATCGAAAGCGTAGCCACGTTCACGGAATGGGTGAAAGTGTAGTAGTCGTAGTTGTTGATCTTCATCAATCCGTAGAACGTGGTCGGGTTTCGCATCACCACGTCGGTAAGGTCGGTGACGGACTGCTTCGTCTCTCTCATCAACACTTCCGATCGCGGGTTCTGCGCGAGGCTCTCCACGATCAGCTTGGAGTTTTCGCGGACGAAAGAGGCGCGGGCCTTTGTGTCGCTCGACTTTTTGGTGTGCTCCATCAGGTACGCCTGGTAAGCGTCCATCTCTTCTTTGAGGACGCGGATAAGCAGGTTTATGTCTTCAGCTTTCCACGAGTCGAGTTTGTCGCCATCCAGCCTGTCGTCCGCCTTGTGGGAGAGGTTGATTAGCGCCGCTTTCCTTACAAAAATGTCAAACCCGGTTTTTGTGCCCGGCATGAGCGCGTAAGGGCTTATCGCATGATAGTCGTTCATGAAGTTGTAGTGGGCCTCCACCTTCCGTGGATCCATGAACGCGTCGGCGAACCCGTCGCTTTTCTGCTTTTCACGCATTCTTTCGATCCGCCGGAGGTAGGCCTCGTAGAGCGGCTTCTGAGTGTTGGGGATATTCACTTTTTCAATCCCGCGGGTTTTGAGAAGCTCCACCACCTCTTCGTTAATCGCCAGACCCTTCTTGAGGGTCATCTTGAACTCGCCTGCGGAGTCTTTCCAGTACATGTCCACGGGGGCTTCGTCGGCCAGGTGAAAATCGGTGAAAACGACGGAAAAAGTGTCTTTTTCTTTCAGTCCCTCCGTTTCAGCCTGAGGTATCGGACGGGGCGTCTCTCCCACGTCGATGCCGCGGGAGAGGTCTATGTAAACGGTTTCTATGTCGTAGTCTATGAGGGTCTGTATCTCGGTCTGGGAGGATACTTCGTAACCGTCGAACATGAACGGGGTGGATAGCCACGGGCTTTCCGCCTTGTGGACGAACATTCCGATCCTGAGGTCGGAAGTTCGTATTTTTTTGATATTTTCGCCAGAGTCCGCCATTGCCACCCGATCTGCCATTACAATGCGCTATCCGTGTTGATTTTATGCTGGCGCCGTTTTTTAAACAAGAAATGTTACATTACGCCTCATAGAATGTGGAGCCACTATTTAGAATTGCTCTATCTATTGAGGATGTTTGGTTCAACTTTATGGCGAACGCTATTTTTTTTCGACTGCGGATTCAATCTATCGCCGCGCTATTTATATGCGTGATCGCGGTTGGAGAGGCGTGGGCCAAGCCGGAGTACGCCGAGGCGACTGGTCAGGTCTGTTTCTCGTGCCACGTTAACGGTGATGGGGAGGGATTGAACATAATCGGCGAGGCCTTTAAAGCCGGAGGCCACACATGGCCATTGAAGGAAAAGGCGCGTGGGCCGTACATGTCCATCGAAAAAAACGCCCGCTCGCTGATAGGTTTCCTTCACCTGATCGCCGGGTTCATGTGGTTCGGAACGATATTGTACGTCCACATACTGCTCAAACCCGCATATGCGGCGAAAGGTTTGCCGAGGGGTGAGGTCAAGATCGGGCTGGCCTCCATGTTGGTTGTGGGTTTGAGCGGCGTGGCGTTGACGATATCGCGCGTGTCGGATTTCGGCGTTCTGCTGGAGGGGCGATGGGGCGCGTTATTGCTGGCGAAGATGATCATCTACGCGACGATGGTCTCGTGCGCCGTTTTCGTGGTGACGGTCGTTGGCCCCAGGTTGCGAAAGCCGAAAAAGGAAGCCCGATTTCAGAAAGATGGCGGCATGGGCGCGCAAAGCCTCGCCGCGTTTGACGGGAAGGAGGGAGGCCCGGCGCTCATCGCATTCGAGGGGAAGGTTTACGATGTCACGCAATCCCGCGCATGGAAGGACGGCATCCACTTCAAAAGACACAAGGCGGGCGCAGATATGACGCAGGAGTTGCCCAAGGCCCCTCATGGGATGGAGAAGCTGGAGGGTTTCAAGGTGGTGGCGCAGTTCGATCCGTCGCTTGCGCCGACGCTTTCATGGGCGCAGAGAGTCTTTTATGGTGTGGCCTATTTCAACCTCGGCATGGTTTTCCTGGCGATAATGGTTATAGCGTTCTGGCGATGGGGATCGTAAAGTGTCCTAGTCACTAAAAGCGTTTACAGGTAGAACTCTTCAAAGGTGAAGAGTCATGGTCTTCCGGTTAAGATGATTTTGCCGAAAACCTTAACCATAGAAGGAAGGAACCATGACTCAGAACCAGTATATCATCCGCAGAAAGCTCAACATCCTGGAGTTGGGCGAGACCCTTGGCAACATCAGCGACGCATGCCGGAAAATGGGTGTGAGCAGGCGTCACTACTATGATGTAAAGAAAGCCATTGAACAGGAAGGGCTGGAGGGCTTGCTTGAGAAATCACGACATGAGCCAAGAATCGGCAACCGCGTTCTAGGCGAGGTGGAACAAGCCCTGCTCGACTACTCTTTACATTTTCCAGCCCACGGCCAAGTGCGCGCCGCCAACGAGTTGAAGAAACGCGGCCATCATATAAGCGCCGGTGGCGTGCGTTCGGTCTGGATGCGGCACGGCATTGCCACCAAAGGATTGCGGCTTAAGCGGCTGGAAGCGTTCTCCGCCAGCGAGGGCGTTGTTCTCACGGAATCTCAGGTGGCCGCCCTTGAGGACGCCAAGCTGGAAAAGGAAGCCCACGGCGAGGTGGAAAGCTATCATCCCGGCTTCCTGCTTGCGCAGGACACATATTACGTGGGGACGATCAAGGGTGTCGGGCGCATTTATCAGCAGACAGCCATTGACACCCACGCCAACGTGGGTTTCGCCAAGGTTTACAAAGACAGGACCGCCATAACGGCCGCTGACGCGCTCAACAGCGGCGTATTGCCGTTCTATGACGCGCATGGCATCCGGGTTCACCGGGCGCTTACCGATAATGGCGCGGAGTATTGCGGACGCGGCGAGCAACATCCATACGAGCTGTTCCTGAGCCTCAACGACATCGAGCATACGCGGACGAAACCGTATCATCCGCAGACCAACGGCTCTGTCGAGCGGCTAAACCAGACCATTCAGAACGAGTTTTACGCGGTGGCGTTCCGCAAGAAGGTATACGGCTCCATCGAGGAAATCCAGGCCGATCTGGATATTTTTATGGAGTGGTATAACGTTGAACGAACGAATCAGGGGAGGTACTGTCAGGGACGGACGCCGCTCCAGACTTTCATGGACGGGCTGGAGTTGTATCAGCGGCATGTTTATGAGAGCGAAACCGTGGAGATTCAGGATGCGGCATAGTATCCTGTAGCAGTCTTGCCGGAAGGCCAACTGTAAACGCAATTATCGTTCAGGACACGTAAAGCGGTCTATTAATAAGCCCGCCGCTAAACTAAAATAGTCGTATGCGTAAATCACGTCAGATAACTTTAGGCTCCGTCAAGATAGGCGGCGGCGCGCCCATATCTGTCCAATCCATGACAAACACCGACACGCGGAACGCCGCCGCAACCGTCTCGCAGATAAAACGGCTGGAAGAAGCCGGGTGCGAGATAGTCCGCGTCGGCGTTCCCGATGAGGTCGCCGCGCGTGCCATCGGCGATATCAAACGCCAGATAGCGATACCGCTTATCGCCGACATCCATTTCGACTACCGTCTTGCCCTCATCGCGCTGGAATCGGGCGCGGACGGGCTTCGCATAAACCCCGGCAACATCGGGGCGCGGTGGAAAGTGGAAGAGGTCGTCAAATCCGCGAGTGAACGTGGCGCCCCGATACGGATCGGCGTCAACGCCGGGTCGCTGGATCGGGAGCTGTTACACAAATATGGCGGCCCGACGGCGCAGGCCATGGCGGATTCCGCGATAGGGCATCTGCGGATACTCGAAGAGCTTGGGTTTTACGAAACCAAAGTTTCGCTCAAAGCCTCCAACGTCCCGTTGACGGTGGAGGCGCATCGTCTGCTGGCGGACAAGGTGGATTACCCGTTCCACATCGGTATTTCCGAAGCTGGCACAAAATGGGCTGGGACGATAAAATCCGCCGTGGGAATCGGCATCCTGCTGTATAGCGGAATCGGCGACACCGTGCGAGTGTCGCTTACCGACGACCCGGTGGAAGAGGTGAAGGCTGGCTATGAGATACTCAAGTCGTTACGGCTTCGCGAAGCCGGGCCGGAGCTGATATCCTGCCCCACATGCTCCCGTTGCGAGATAGACCTTATCGCCATCGCAGAGGATGTAGAGCGCGAATTGCGCACGATGAAAAAGAACATTCGGGTAGCCGTGATGGGATGCGTGGTCAACGGCCCCGGCGAGGCGCGAGAGGCCGACATCGGCCTGGCTGGCGGCAAAGGCGTGGGGCTGATATTCCGCAAAGGCGAGATAGTGCGGAAGGTCAAAGAGAGCGAACTGCGCGACGCGTTGTTGGAAGAGGCGAGGAAGTTGTAGATATTTTAAGTCACACTGCATGTGCATTCTGATGTGAGGTTTCAATATGAAATTTTTTATAGCGCCATTCATTATCTTTGTGGTGGCCCTTTTTTGTGCAACTATTTTGCATCACGTGATCAGCGATGATGAATACTGGAAAGGAATTGCAATTGAATTTGGCGGGGTTACTTGGGAAACATTACTGCTAGCTTTCCTGCTAGGCTCTTATGAAATATGGCGCAAGAAACAAGACCGCATATCTGGTTTACGGCGCCGAATAGACGATTTTAAGTGTTTGGATAACGAGTATGCCCATGTAATGGTTGCTTCATCAATAAGAGAGCTTGCCGAAAGCGGAATCACCGATATTGACTTTCGGGGTTGTAAGCTTTCCAACTTCTCTTTTCTTGGAGAGAACATCAGATCACTTAGGAATAGTGTTTTTGCTGATGGTTTTTGGATATTTGAAATTCGAAGAAACTATGGCTATATAAAGCACGTCGACTTTCGAGAAGTTGATTGTAGCAATGTGAAATTTAGTAGTGGCAATCTATCTTTTGCCACATATGAAAACTGTGAATTTCAAAGTTCCGATCTTCAAAATGCGTCGTTTGTTGGAGCTTCTTTAAGATGGACTGTCGAATCAGTCATTCCAAAAGAATCAGAGTGGCATAAAGTTATGGATGAAACAGAGGATGGTGAACCAGTGTGGGGGCAGGTCTATTCTCCGGCTTTTTATCGCGCCAATTTAAAAAACACCAATTTTAATGAATGTTCCTTAGAATATGCGGATTTCAGGGGTGCATTAAACATCCTTGATGCAAGCTTTGTCGGAGCCAAAGGCCTGGATACGTGTTTTTATGATGAAGGAATACGGGAAAGGCTCAAGACCGCGTTACGCGGCGATGCGCTTAATTTTAAACTTTGAGGCCGTCTTCTTTATTTGAGCCAAGTCATAGGCCATTTGCAACTTCAACCAAAACTCAGGGGTGGAGCCGAACCCTTTGGATAGCCGACAGGCCATTTCCGGGGAAACACCGTTCTTGCCGTTCAAAAGCTCGGAAAGGGAGACGCGGCTGACGCCAAGCGCTTTCGCCGCCGCCGTCACAGAAATCTTAAGCGGCTTTAGGCAGAGCTCCCTGATTGTCTCGCCCGGGTGGGGCGGATTCTTCATGGGCATAATGAGTTATCCTTTCAATGGTAGTCCACAAGATCAAGGTTATATACGCCATTATCTTTGAAGCGAAAAACAAGCCGCCAATTGCCGGACACGGACACGGCCCAATAACCTTCCAACTCACCTTTCAACTTGTGAAGGCGCAGGCCAGGCAGGTCCAATTCCTCCAGGCTGTCCGCCACATCTAAAGCCGGCAATATCGCCGCAATGCGCTTAACAAGCTTCTGGGGAAGCCCTTTTGTTAATCCATTCCGATAAAACGCCTCAAGCCCCTTGTGGCGTATTGTCGTTATCATGCTTTAAAACTGTAAACCATACGTTTACAGTTGTCAATTTTAAGCCGCAACGTCATGTCCAAGTCTCCACAAAATGGTTGGTCGCCAATCGAGCGCCACTCGCCAATAAATATCTACCAACTTTTTTCCCCCGAAAGCTTATAATTTAGTTTTCAAGAATATTTTCAAAAAAAACATGGGCACAAACAATCTTAACATCCTCGTCATCGGCGGGGGCGGCAGGGAACACGCGCTGGCGTGGAAAATAGCGCAAAGTCCGCTCGTTAATAAAATCTTCATCGCGCCGGGGAACGCGGGGACGGAGAGCGTCGCCGTCAATGTCCCCATCGCCGCCGATGATGTCAACGGACTGCTTGCGTTCGCCAAACAAAACAAAATCGCTTTGACCGTCGTCGGCCCGGAGGCTCCGCTTGCGAAGGGCGTTGTGGACACTTTCGAAGCCGCCGGGCTTCTCATCGCCGGGCCAAGCCAAAGGGCCGCGTTCATCGAAGGCTCCAAAGTCTTCATGAAAGAGATACTCACCAGGGCGAACATCCCCACTGCGCGATACGAGGTTCACACAAACAAAGACTCTGCGCTGTCTGCGCTGGCCCGGTTCGGTGAACGGGTGGTGATAAAGGCCGACGGGCTTGCGGCTGGCAAGGGTGTCATCGTGGCCGGGTCACGAGCGGAGGCGGTGGAGGCTATCGAGCGGATGCTGGTCGGGCGCGAGTTCGGCGAGGCTGGCGCGAAAATAATACTGGAAGAGACGCTCGACGGCGAAGAGGCTTCCATCCTGGCCTTCTGCGACGGGCGTAACGTCATCATGATGCCGTCAAGCCAGGATCACAAACGTATCGGCGATAACGACACCGGCCCCAACACCGGCGGGATGGGCGCATATTCGCCAGCCCCCGTCGTCACGCAGGAGATGGAACGCTGGGTCGAAAAAAACATAATGAAGACGACACTCGCCGTCATGTCCGCCGAAGGCAGGCCGTATAAAGGAATTCTCTACGCAGGGCTGATGGTGACTAAAGACGGCCCGAAAGTTTTGGAATTCAACGCGCGGTTCGGCGACCCGGAATGCCAGCCGCTGTTGATGAGGATGAAAAGCGACATCGTTCCCGTGTTGATGGGGATTGCGAAGGGCGACATCTCCGACGTCAACGTGGAGTGGAGCGAGGAGCCTGCTGTATGCGTCGTCATGGCGTCGAAGGGTTACCCCGGCGATTATGCGAAAGGTTCTGCTATAACCGGTCTTAGCCGGGCCGGGGCCATGAAAGATGTCGCCGTTTTCCACGCGGGGACTACGAAGTCTTCCGACGGACGGATCGTCACAAACGGCGGGCGCGTGCTTGGCGTCACTGCGAAGGGTGCGACGATAGCCGGGGCGATAGAGCTTGCGTACAAAGCTGTGTCGCATATACGTTTTGACGGGGCGTATCACAGGAACGATATTGGAGGCCGGGCGCTCGTGCGATGACGCGGGGATGGTTTTGTTGGGATAACGCCGCCCTCTTCGCTTTCATCGCCTTCTTCTCTTTTTCCTGCTCCAAAACTCCCGCCGTTGAACAAGGCTCGCTGACAATGGCGCTGGAAGCCGGCCCTGCGATGATTGACCCATTAAAATCCACCGACGCTGTCGCGGCGAAAATCGAGGGGCTTGTCTTCAACGGCCTCGTCAAACGTAACGACGATTTCACGATTTCCCCCGACCTCGCGGAACGATGGGAGTTCATCGCCGATCCGCTCCGCGCCGTGTTTCATCTGCGAAGTGGCGTTAAATTCCACGACGGTTCCGCCTTCACCTCAAATGACGTTAAACGGGCTATGGATTTTATTTTGAACCCGGAAAACGCATCTCCCTTGCGAAGTTCATTCGCCGACGTGAAAAGCGTGGAGGTGTCCGACGATCATACCGTCATCTTCAACCTTAACCGCAAAACCGCGCCGTTTTTGAGCAGTCTCACTTTGGGTATCCCCAAACTTGGCGCGAGCAATCCTGTAGGCACGGGGCCTTTCCGCATCGTCGAAATCAAACGTGACGATAAAGTCATTCTTGAGCGCAACGCCGTATATTTCGACGGCGCGCCAAAGATGTCCCGGTTGATCATAAAAATAATACCCGATGAAACGGTGCGGACGTTGAGCCTGGAGAGCGGCGAGGTTCAGATAATCATGAACCCCATCACGCCCGACCTGCTTCCACGATTCAGGGAGAACCAACGGCTAAAAGCCGTCACATCGCCCAGCGCCAACTATTCATATCTTGGATTCAACATGGAAGACCCGTTGGCCGGGAACATCGCCGTGCGTAAAGCCGTGGCGCACGCCATAGACCGCCAGAGCGTCATGAGCCACATTCTCAAGGGGCTTGCGGAGCCTGCCACCGGGCCGATATCGCCGAACTCCGGGTTTTACGAAGGCGCGGTGGAGCGATACGGATACGACCCGGAGAAAGCGAAAAAGATTTTGGACGAGGCAGGGTTCCCCGACCCCGACGGCTCCGGCCCGACCAAGCGCTTTACGTTACGGTACAGCACGTCGCAAAACGAACTTCGCAGACGAATCGCGGAGGTGTTCCAGTGGCAGTTGGAAAAAGTCGGGATCGGCTTGGACATACGCTCGTACGAATGGGGCGCGTTTTACGCCGACATAAAAAAAGGGAACTTCCAGATATTCTCGCTGACCTGGGTGGGCGTGGCCGACCCGGACATTTTGCGATACATGTTTCATTCCGAGTCCATGCCGCCGGACGGGGCGAACCGGGGACGATATAAAAACGCCGAGCTTGACCTCCTGCTGTCTGCAGGCGTGACGGCGGATGGGGAAGGGCGCAGACGGGTTTATTCCGAGGCGCAAAAAATAATCGCGCGTGACCTGCCGTATGTCTCACTATGGAGGCCGCTGAACGTGGCGGTGACGGATCGGCGTGTGCGGGAGTTCCACCTTTCGCCGGACGAGGGTATAAAATCGTTGAAAAACGTTTACGTCGAAAACTAGATGCGAGCATTTGTCATCCGCAGGATTATGACATCCATTCCGTCGGTATTGGGTGTGGTGACGCTAGTTTTTTTCATGATCCATCTTGCGCCCGGCGATCCTGTGGAGATCATGCTGGGGGAGAACGCCGCCCCCGCCGACAGAGCCGCATTAACGAAGCAACTCAAACTCGACAGGCCGATCTTCGAGCAGTATCTATCGTTCCTGCGCGGCGTGGCCACGCTTGATCTGGGCGAATCCATCCACACAAAAAAAAGCGTGGCCGGTTCCATCGCCGAACGCTATGGGGCAACGCTCAAACTTGCGCTGGCCTCGATGTTGTTTGCAGTAACGCTGGCGATCCCGTTGGGAGCGCTAGCCGCCGTGAAAAAAGACACTCGATACGATAGAGGCGCGATGATGGCCTCGCTTGTAGGCGTATCCATGCCGAGCTTCTGGCTGGGGCCGATGTTGATTCTGGCGTTCGCCGTGGAACTAAAATGGTTGCCGGTGGCTGGGGCGGATGATTGGTCGAGCATCATTCTGCCCGCTGTGACGCTGGGATCGGCGATGTCTGCAATTCTTGCGAGGCTCACCCGTTCGACCATGATAGAAACGCTCGGCGAGGAGTATATAATAACGGCGCGGGCAAAAGGTTTGTCCGGGTTTGCCGTGATATTCAAACATGCGCTCGGCAACGCGCTTCTGCCTGTAGTGACGATAGCGGGCCTTCAGCTTGGCGCCCTGCTTGGGGGCGCGATAATCACCGAAACGATATTCGCGTGGCCTGGGCTTGGGCGGCTGACTATACAGGCGATAAACGCTCGCGATTACCCGCTCACGCAAGGATGCGTTCTCACAATCGCTCTCTCATATGTCGCCGTCAACCTGCTTACCGACATACTGTACGCGCTCATAGACCCCCGCGTGAGGCTCAAATGAAAAGCCTGCCGTTGAACCTCAAGATCGGCTTTGCGGTGACGCTGGCGTTCGTCCTCATTGCGTTGTTTGCGCCCTGGATAGCGCCGATGTCTCCGTTGGAGCAGGACCTTTACGGGGGGCTTGCCGGGCCGGGATCGGACCACCTGCTAGGGCAGGACAGGCTCGGCAGGGACATGTTGAGCAGGATAGCTTACGGCGCCCGGATATCGCTTTTCGTCGGGCTTGTCGTGACGGTCGTTTCCGTGACGGTGGGGTCGCTCATCGGCGCGACAGCGGGATACGCCGGCGGGCGGGTGGACGATTTCGTGATGCGGGTGTGCGACGTTTTTCTGGCTTTTCCCGGCATTCTTCTAGCCATCGCGATTATGGCGGTTACAGGCCCCAGCATTTCCAACGTCATGCTGGCGTTGTGCCTGATGGGGTGGACGAGCTATGCGCGGCTTGCGCGGGGCCAGACGCTGTCGCTCAAGGAGCGCGAGTTCATCAAAGCCGCCATCGCTATGGGGGCCAGCCATCCACGGATCGTCTTCCGGCACATCCTGCCCAACATCGCCGCCCCGCTGACTGTGGAAGCGACATTCGGCGTGGCGTCGGCCATCGTTGCGGAGGCGGGATTGAGCTTCCTGGGATTGGGCGCGCAACCGCCATATCCGAGCCTCGGCTCGATGCTGGCGGAAGGGAGGCAGTTCATACTCGTGGCCCCGCACCTGATAATGTTTCCGGGAGCCGTAATAATGCTGGTGGTGATGGGAGTCAACTTTTTTGGCGACGGGATACGCGACTGGCTCGACCCGAAGAGGCATGCCAGGGGCGATTCGTGAATAGCCCCTACCGGAGGACGGCGGGGTGAAGAAAATCCCTTTGTCCCCCTTAGCAAGGGGGACCGCAACGAAGTTGCGAGGGGGTTTAATTAAACCCCTCCGGCGCGATTACGCGCCACCTCCCCTTGCTAAGGGGAGGGAAATGATGTCGCCTTCACTTCACCCTGCGACTGTACAAGAACACCCACGCCGAGCATTTGGAAGACAGCCCTTTCCAGCGACGGCAGACGTCATTACGCGGTTTTTTCCCGTTGTGTCTGCGAAGGGTCGAGCCGCCACGCCACATAACCCATGCCCCATCCGAAGGCCGACCCCACCACGACATCCGCAGGGAAATGCGACCCGACATAAACCCGCGAAACCGCCACCATCATGGCGCAGGCGAAAAGGACAACGCCGAACCTGCGGTAATAGAGAAAGAGAAACGTCGCCGCCGTGAACGCCGCCTGCGAATGGCCGGATGGGAAAGACCGCGCCGTCAGCGTCTCGTATGGAGCGTGTATGACGACTTTGCCCGCCGCTATCTCGTGTTTGAAGCGCTCCAGCGGACGCCCTCGCCCGACAACGTCTTTTGAAAGGTTCAGGAACAGCCCGGCCACGCCCATCGTCAGAAGAAAGATGGCAGAGCGTCTGCGGAACCGCGTCCTGTCGGAAAAATAGATGAACGCAAGCCCGCACAGTATCCAGCCGGGCGCGTCTCCCACCACGCTGAAAAAGGTCATGACGATATCGAGCGCCGGATTGGACAATCCGTTGTTTATCAGCAAAAACAGACCCTCGTCCGCGCCGGACGCCAGCGATGTCAGCGTTTCCACGCTTTCCATTCCGATAATTTATTCGATATCGCGCGAACGAATCGAGGCGGTTCGGCGTCCATGGAGACCATGTATATAAGGTACAACCCGACCGCTCCCATTATGATGTCCGGCGCCCAAATCGCCAACACGGGCGGCAGTTTGCCTTCCGATCCAAGTCCCTGCCCGATCATCCAGAGAAGGTAGTTGATCACAATCATGACCACGCCGAGGCCGAACCCTCCCGCAGAGCCGCGTTTGTGGGTGAGCAGGCCCAGCGTCGCGCCCAGAATCCCCAACACCAGGCATCCAGCCGGGGCGGAGAAAGCTTTATGCAGAGCCACCTTTTCGGCGCTGGCGGGCTGTCCTTGACGAGCAAGATCGGCGATCCTCACGCGCAACTCCGGCAACGACAGTTGCGGTATCTCCTTGTTGACCGGGCGCGTGTATTCGTCCCCGGCGGAGACTTTGAGCGTGTACGAGTCGTAACCCATGACCCTGTAGGAGCCTTCAGCCGCCATCGTGTGGACGACCCCGTCCTCCAGCTCCATTACCACCGTTCCGCCGTTATCCGCCGTGTGTATGCTCCCTTTGCGCGCCTCGATGATCCTTGGCCGTTGCAGGTCGCGCTGGTCGGATATGAACACCCCCTCCAGGACGCCGTCTTTGTTGGCGTTCACATGGATCAACAGGTTTTTGAAACTTTCGTTGAATCTGCGTTCCTTGATCCCCGCGCTCAGGTTCGATTTCAATATGTCCGCGACGGCCATCTGGAAATTCATGTTCCATTCGTGAGCCACGTTGACGGAAAGATGGACGGTCGCAAGCAAAGCCAGCGTAGAAAGGGCGACGGCGGGCGCGATTATCCTGACGATCGAGAGGCCGCCGGTTTTCATGGCGGTTATCTCGTTATCTGCGGCCATGCGCGAGAAGGTGAGCAGGGCCGACATCAGCGTGGCCAGGGGCGTGGCCAGGACAAGAAAAGAGGGGCTTAAATAAAGCAAAATCAGGCCGATGGATTTGAACGAGGCGTCCTTGGTCAAAAGAAGTCCGGAGAGAAAGTTGACCTTCTCCAGGAGAAGCACGGATAGCAGGACAATCAAGGAAATGAAAAAAACCTTGGCCTGTTCCCAGAATATGTAACGGTCTAGCGTGAGCATGGCGGAAATGATAACATACAAACGTGTGGTTACTATGCATGCAAACCGTTCAAATTTGCTATTAACAAACGCATTTTAAATCAACTTGCGAAAAAAATGAGCCTAACCAACGATAGCGAATCGGAGAAGAGCGCCCTCGTCATAGACGATAACTCCATATCCAGGATGATTATGGAGGATGAGCTGGAGGGGGCCGGGCTTCATGTGTACGTGGCCTCCTCATCGCAGGACGGAATAAACCTTGCGGTCGAGAAAATCCCGAACCTCATAATCCTCGACCCTTCCGTCAGCGGTTTCGACGGGCTGAGGGTTATCAGCGAGCTGAAGGCCTCCGAGCGTACCAGGGATATCCCGATGGTGGCCGTGATGAGCGCGGACTCCCGCGCGCCCCAACACAACGGGTTGAAGGATTTCGCCATCCGTATTTTTCACAAACCCTTCCCCAACGGCAAGTTGAGCCTGTTCGTCACCAGTTATCTCAATTCGGAGGCGGGCCGCAAGTCCAGCAGGATACTGCTCGTTGACGACTCTTCCACCATACGCGCCGTCACAAAATACCTGCTCGAGAAGCAGGGGCACACAGTGGTCGTGGCCGAAGACGGCGTGAAAGGCTGGGAGACCCTCAACAGAATCTCCAGCGAGATAGACATGGTCATCACCGACATCAACATGCCCCACATGGACGGGCGCCAGCTGGTGGGGCTTATACGCGAGGAAAAGAAGTTCAGGCTCATCCCTGTGGTCGTTTCCACGACGATATCGGAGAAAGAGAGCATAAAGCTTCTTCTCAATATGGGGGCCGACGACTACATAATCAAGCCGTTCTCCAGCGAGGAGTTCATCGCCAGGATACAGAGCCATCTTCGGGTGAAGACGCTTTACGGGGAGCTGGTCACCGTCAACCAGCGGCTCGCCAAACTCAGCGAGACGCTGGAGTTGCGGGTGGCCGAGCGCACCGACGAGCTTTATCAGAGCAACCTGGACGCCATATACAGCCTTGCCACGGCGGCGGATTCCAAAGACGAGATAACCGGCAACCACGTCTATCGCATCCAGAGTTTTTCCGAAGCCCTGGCGTTAAAGATGGGGTTGGGCGATAAGCTGGCCGTGGAGATAGGTTATTCGTCCATAATGCACGACGTGGGCAAGTTATCCATTCCCGACGAAATATTGAAAAAGCCCGGCAAGCTGACGGCCGAGGAGTTTGCGATCATGAAAACCCACACGACCCACGCGGAACGCATCCTTCCCAAAAAGGACTTTTACGCCATGGCGCGGACAGTGGCCAGGAGCCACCACGAGAAATGGGACGGTTCCGGTTACCCGGACGGATTGAAGGGGGAGAACATCCCCCTGCCAGCCCGGATAGTCGCCGTTGCAGACGCTTTCGACGCGATGATAAGCAAACGCCAATACAAAGAAGCGTGGCCGATGTCCCAGGCCATGGATGAAATCGTCAAAAGCGGCGGGCGGCATTTCGACCCGGAGATCGCCGATAGATGGGTCGCGCTGTACAAGGAAGGCAAACTCGACGATATACTCAAGCTTCTGGGTTAGCGGACGCCACACTTCCAAAAAAGAATTGGATCAGGCCGATGAATGAACCCAATGGTTCCATGGAAAGCGATGGCGGCCAGTCCGCCGCCGACGATATAACCCAGATACAGCGTCTCATCGAAATAGGCATATCCCTTTCATCCGAACGCAATCTCGACGCGCTGTTGGAAAAGATAGTGGACGCGGCCATAGAGATAACCAACTCCGACGGTTGCACCATCTACATAAGGAAAGGCGCGACTCTTCAGTTCACCGTCAGCAAAAATATCTCGCTCGGGATGAGGGTCGGGGGTGTTTCGGGGATGGCCGCCACGGTTCCGCCCGTTCCGCTCAGCCCTTCGTTCGCCTCCTCCTACGCCGCCATTACAAGGAAGACCGTCAACATACCCGACGTTTACACATCCGAGGAGTTCGATTTCCGGGGGCCGAAGGAATATGACGCGAAGATGGGTTACAAAACCTTCTCCATGCTCGTCACGCCTCTGCTGGATTACCAGAACGAGGTGATAGGCGTCCTCCAGCTACTCAACGCAATAAGCCGGGAGACCGGCGAGGTGATAGCGTATCCCAAAAGGCACGAGGCGCTGGCCAGATCGCTGGCGAGCCAGGCGGCCGTGGCGATAAGCAACGTAACGCTTATTCACGAAACTGAAAGGCTCTTCGAATCCCTGCTGGAGGTGATGGCCACGGCGACGGACGCGCGCTCCAAATACACCCACGGACACATCCGCAGGGTGGCGGGGCTTGCGCTGGAGGTTGCCAACGCGATAAACGAGGCGGACGAAGGCCCGTTCGCCAATCTGAGCTTCAACGACGACGACCTCAACGAACTGAGGATCGCCGGATGGATGCACGACATCGGCAAGATCGTCTCCCCACAGCACATAATGGACAAGTCCATGAAGCTGGAAACCATCATTGACCGCGTTGACCTCGTCCGCACAAGGTACGACATGATCAAATTCCAGGCCATCGCCGAAAATCAGGCAAGGATGGCGGAGCTTCTTAAATCCGGCGCGCCCCCGCAGGAGACGGCATTGCTCGACGAAGAGCTTTCCAGGGAGCTTGCGGAAATCGAGGACGAAAAGACATTCGTGCTCGCCTGCAACAATCCCAGGGAAAACATGGAGGAAGAGAAGATCGCCAGGCTAAAAAGCATCGCATCGAAGACCTATACAGTTGACGGGATTACTTATCCGAGGCTCACGGCCGACGAGTTGCTGAACCTTTCCATACGAAAAGGGTCGCTCACCGATGAAGAGCGCAAGATAATGCAGAGCCATATTGATGTTACAATTAAGATGTTGGATAAAATACCTTTTTCACGGAAGCTAAAGAACGTTCCCCTCTACGCCGGCAGTCATCATGAATGTCTCGACGGAAGCGGATATCCGAAGGGTCTTAAGGCCGACCAAATGCCGATCCAGTCGCGGATCCTTTCATTGACGGATTTCCTGGAGGCGTTGACGGCGGCGGACAGGCCATATAAAAAAGCGCTGCCGATGGATTTGGTCTGGAAAATACTCCAGTCGGAGGTGGACAAAAACCATCTGGACGGCGATCTGCTGAAGATCGTCCGCGAAAAAGACGTTTATGAGAGATTTGTAAAAAAGGAGAAAGTCGTATCGGCCAAAGCCAACCTTGCGCTTTTCGCCGGGATTGACTTTGACGCCATACCCCACTGCGGAGTGTCTAACTTCGCGCAGGGGGATTATATCCTCCGTAAAGGCGAATACAGCGACATCTGCCACATCATTGTGCACGGTCAGGCGGAAGCCGTCTTCGACGGGATGGAGGGCAACTCCCTGCTTGCGGAAGGCGATACAGTCGGGGAGATGGCCCTGCTCGCAGGACTCCCACGGATGGCGGACATTAAGGCGGTTACGCCCGTCTCCACGCTGGACATAAACCGCGACCAGCTTTTCGGCCTCATGGACAAGTTCCCGCCGGTGAAGGAGCGGCTCAATGAAATTTACAGGCTTCGTGGACTTAGCGTCCAACTTGCGAAGGATCCCCTGTTTGAGAGCATCCCTAAAAGCTTTATTGACGAACTGGCCGCGAAGGCGGAACTCGTAAGTTTCAAAAAGGATGATGTGGTTTTTCATCAGGGCGATCCTGCGGACTCGTTCTACCTTATGCGATACGGTTCTGTGAAGGTAGAGAGGCAGATTGAGGGAAAACAAATGGTTCTGGCGAATCTTGAAGAAGGGAGCCATTTTGGGGAGATGGCGCTTCTTTCCGACGAACGCAGGATGGCCACTGTTTCCGCCACAACCATGGTCGAAATGATTAAGATATCAAGCGCTGGTTTCAAAGCGCTTCTGGAGGCTTACCCCGGTGTTTTGCAAAAGCTGGTGAGCTCTATGAAGAAACGCCGGGAAGAAATGCAAGTGTGAGCGCGGACTTTTGCTTCACCCCCGTCCCGTCGGCATGCCTGCGGGACTGAGGCGGCGCTTTGGAAAACCGAAAGGTTAATCTTTATGAGTGAACCACTCAGGGAATTCATAAAATCATTCCCTCTTTTCGAGGGTGTGGAATTGGGGGACATGCTCGACGCCATGCCCAACTGCGCCATTTCCACCTTCGCGGAGGGCGAATATATCCTTCGCAAAGGCGAATACAGCGACGTCTGCCACATAATAGTCCATGGTGAAGCCGAAGCCGTTTTCGGCGGCGCGGAGGGCAACCCTGTGTTCAGGGAGGGCGATATTGTCGGGGAGATGGCCCTGCTCTCCGGGCTTCCACGGGTTGCGGACATAAGGGCGCTCACCTCAGTGGCCACGCTGGACATAACCCGCGACCAGCTTTTCGCCCTCATGGACGCGTTCCCCGCGATAAAAGAGCGGCTCAATGAAATTTACAGGCGCAGGGGCCTTAGCGGACAGCTTGCGCGTATCCCGCTTTTCGAGAGCATCCCCAGAAGCTTCGTTGACGATCTTGCCGCCAAAGCGGAGCTGATCAGTTTCAAAAAGGACGAGGTTGTGTTCCGCCAGGGCGACCCTGCGGACGCTTTCTACCTTCTGCGATACGGGTTCGTGAAGGTGGAGTGCCAGAGCGGGGGCAAACGGCGTGTCCTGGCGTATCTAAAAGAGGGCCATTATTTTGGGGAGATCGCCCTTCTTTCGGACGAACGCAGGTCGGCCACCGTTTCCGCAATCAGCAGAGCCGAACTGATAAAAATACCGAAAACCGGCTTCAACGAGCTGTTGGAGGCGCATTCCGGCGTCGGGCGAACGCTTGAGAACGCGATGAAAAAACGTGAAGAGCGGAACGTGCGGGTGAGCGCGGACTCGCACTTCGCCCAGGCGTTGTCTGCGTCTGTGGATACGGGGCTTGTGGCGACCAAGTCTATCCTCATAATGGACATGACTCTTTGCGTGCATTGCGGCCAGTGCGTGGCCGCGTGCGCCTCCATGCACGAAGGCGTGCCACGGCTGATAAGGAAAGGGATACGTCTCGACAGCTACACAATGGCGATAACTTCATGTATGCACTGCAACGACCCGTCGTGCATGTCGCACTGCCCCACGGGAGCCATATCCCGCGACCCGTCTGGCGAGATACATCATTCCGATATCTGCATCGGGTGCGGGTCGTGCGCCAGGGATTGTCCATACGGCAACATAGCCATTATCGAGCTTGGGCCGGAAAAGTCGGGGCCGGGGGAGACGGGGCAAAAGAAGGCCCGCGTCCGCAAGAAGGCGGTGAAATGCGACATGTGCAAGGGTTACACTTTCCTGGGATGCGTATATAATTGTCCGACCGGCGCGGCGCAACGGGTCGCCCCGGAGACATATTTCAAGGAATTTTCTACCTAAGGATAATTCCCTTGTCCCAATCGAAAGCCGAAAGCTCCGAAGCCGGGGCGCTCACGCGCAGATGGCCGTTCCTGTTCGTCTTCGCCACGATTTCGCTGTTGGCGATACATATGTTTTCGCGCGACGAACAGTTTGGCCGGACGGCGCGGGATGTGGATATCGCCTACGGCTTCACGGCTTTTTTCGGGGCCATCGTCCTTTTCGCCTACTGGATACGGGCGAACATATATTCGCGCAGGCTCGCCTCCCGCCGTAGCTGGTATGTGTCGCACATCTACATCGGGGTACTGCTCGTTGGCGTGGTGTATCTGCATTCCGGTTTCCGTTTCACGGGCGCTATCAGCGGCGCCCTGCTGATCCTTTTTTTCGCCGCCACCGCAAGCGGGGTGATAGGCGCGGTCATGTATGCGGTCATACCCCTGAGGCTCTCCAAGAGTTTGGGCGAAGCCGTCACGCTTGCGGAGTTGACGGCGCGGCTTGAAAAAATCAGCGTCGAGGCGGACTCCATAGCGCGAAAGGCTCCGCCCATATTCGGGGAGCTATACGCCGAACGCCTGCGGCGGCCCATCGTGGAGCCTAGATGGATCGGCAGGTATTTAACCTGGAGCCAGAAGGAGATGCTCACAGCCGCAGAGGATTATTTCGAGCGCCTGCGGCGCCTGATTCCAGAGGGGACGGCTCACGACATGGAGATGTTAAGGCCGCTGTTTGTGGAGAAAGAGACGCTCAATTTCAAAATAGCCCGGCTTCAAATTCTCCGGGCGTGGCTCGACATACACCTTCCGCTTTCCGTGGCGCTCTTGGCCTGCGCAGTCGTTCACGCAATATCCATAGCCCGTTATTGAACCATGAGCCAAAAAGGAAAACTCTGGACCGCCGCTGTGACCCTTGCTGTCACGCTATTGTCCGGCGCGTTGGGCTACTGGTTTTTCGGCGAGAGCGTGTTCATGAACGGCTCTCTTTCCATGCGCCACAAGGGGATCGGGGATGACTGTTCCGCCTGCCACGCCCCCTGGCGCGGCGTGGACGACGCCAAATGCGCCGTGTGCCACAACGCAACGTTGCGCCACAAGACCGACCCGAAAGGACATACCGCCGCCTGCACGCAGTGTCATCGTGAGCATGGGGGCCAGTCCGCCAGCATCACATATGTGAACGACACGGCTTGCGGCTCCTGCCACAAATCCATGACGCATAAAAAGAAAGACCCCACAGCCAAGGGGGAGTTTGCCAGAGGCGGATTATTGCTGACTCATTCAACGCTTCTCGAAGCGAAAGATTTTCAACGCGAGAAATGTTTGAAGTGTCACAAGAACCTCAACTTTATAAAAGGGATGCCCACGCTTACGTCAATGAAAGGAATCATGAGCGGGCATTTGAGCAATGTGGAAAACATCAAATGCGCCGACTGCCATCAGCCGGTATCGCTGGTGGGGTTTGCGGATGCGGTGGGAGGCGGGATGGTTTACGCCAAATGCCGCAAATGCCATGAGAAGAGAAAAGTCAGCGATTCATGCGTTTACTGTCACCGCTATCACCACATCGGCCACGACTATAAGCCGCTGGTTTGACGTTATTGTTTTGGATGGATTCTTCCTTTGTTTTGTCATCCTGAGGGAGTCCTGGCGACCGAAGGATCAGGATTGTCATCCTGAAGGAGTCCTCGACTGAAGGATCAAAGTAAAATGGAATATTCTATTTGATGGATTCTTCGCTTCGCTCAGAATGACAAAGTTCGTGTCATCCTGAGGGAGGCCCTGCGACCGAAGGATCAAGGTACAAAGAATATTTTTTCTGATGGATTCTTCGCGTTGCTCAGAATGACAAAACGGAGTTCACCCTGAGTCCCTCGAAGGGCTCAGAATGACGATACCGTCTTTACGACACGCCCGCCTTTCACATACAACCTCGGCGCTCGCCTGCCAATGCCGCAAAGTATTTCGTAGGAAATCGTTCCGGCCTTTACCGCCAGGTCATGGACGGTTATTTTTTTCGCGCCATCTTCGCCGATGAGAACAGCCTCATCCCCCACCTTCGCGCCAAGCCCTGTCACGTCGAACATTGCGTTGTCCATGCAGATGACGCCAACCTGACGGGCCGCGCGTCCTTTGACGATGGCGCGTGTGTTGCCCGAAAGGCTTCTTGAATAACCGTCGGCATACCCGGCCTGAACCACGGCAATGTCGCGTTCGCCGGGGCTTGTCCACTTCATGCTGTAGGAGACGGTCATCCCGCGCTTTACATGCTGGATGTGGCTTATCCGCGCCGTCAGGCTCAACACCGGCGACAATGCGACGTTTTTCCCCTCGAACTCCTGAACGCCGTAAACGCCGATCCCCGGCCTCGCAAGGTCGTAGCGCGACCCAGGATGCAGGAATATTCCGCCGGTGTTAGCCGCGTGGCGCGGGGGGATGCGAAAACCGCGCGAGCGTAACGCGGAAACGATGTCGTCGAAAACGCCGACCTGCCTGTCCGTGAAGCCTCCCCTCATCCCGGAGTCCGCAAGATGCGTCATCAGCGCCACGATTTCCACGCCTTTAAGCGAGGCGACTTTTTCGTATATCTGTATCGCTTCATCGGTATGCGCCCCGAGGCGCGTCATGCCGGTGTTTATTTTAAAATGAATGGGGACGGGGCGTTTCCCCGCATGTCTGGCCAACGCTCTAGCGGCCTGGAGGGAGCTTATCACCACCTCCAATTCCATATCGGCCACAACTTTCGACTGTTCGGCGAAAATTCCATCCAGCACAATCAGCCGCCCTTTGTAACCGGCCAGCCTCAATTCCACCGCTTCGGCAATCGTTCCCACGCAAAGCCCCGCAACGTCTCTTCTTTGCGAAAGGGCAAGGCCGATCGTGACGGCTCCGTGTCCGTAGGCGTTGGCCTTCACCACCGGCAATAGGGGGACTCCAGCGGTTTTGGCGATGATATCCACGTTGGCATGTAGCCTGTCCATATCCACTTTCGCGGACATGGGATGAAATGTTTTCACGTCAGGAGTCCTGGTAAGGGGAGATGGTCGGCGTCCACCCTTTGGCCACCTGACAAGGGGGCGGCGAACCCTTCGACAGACTCAGGGCAGGCTCGTGAGCGGGGGTCTCGGAGCCGTCCCTTATCGGGGGGGCAACCCCCCGGCCTTCGGCCACCCCCCTTATCAGGGGGGCAAACGTAGAGGCGTAAATCACTCCTCATAACTTAAATGTTCTGACGGATCTATTTTCGCCAGATCCTCGAAACGGGTGAAGTCTTTGAGGAACGCGAGTTTTACGCTACCGATGGGGCCGTTCCTCTGCTTGCCGATTATTATCTCCGCCAT